>JAEXVC010000020.1 GCA_023406715.1 Bacteroidota bacterium
GCATAGAGCTGTAAATTGGCGCTCCCTGTAATGCCTGACCAATAAATACCTGATGATAATGAGTAAATGGAAACAGATAACCTAACACCATCACTGCTTTATACATTGCAATGTGCGGAAATGTTAAACCAGACATCGTGAATGCAAGAGCTGCATATACCGACGAAATACTCAACGCCATTCGTAAACTTGTAAAAATCGATACAATTACAATCCCCATTGAAATATAAGCCAACACAAACAGTAATGCATTGTAAATTAGCAACCAAACACTTCCATTAAAAGGTGTTCCAAAAAACTTTATAAGTAAGATGTTTACAAAAAGCATTAGTAGACTGTATATGAGAAGGTATGGCGCCATTTTAGCCGATAACGCTCTAATTATGCTCCCATGTGCAGTTTTTAGCCATTCATCAGCGGTATGATACTTAAACTCTGAACCAATTGCATAAACAGTTCCGCTAAGGATAAACATCAGCAACATTATTGGCAGAAACGCAGAGGTTAAATAGTAAAAGTAGTTAGTATAAGGATTGAAAAGTGCATGTGAATCGACCTTGACAGGCATAACCTGCTGAACAGCTTGGTTGTAATGCAGACCTTTCTTTAACCGTAAATTTAGGTCAACCCCTGCAGAGAAGGTACTTACAGCCGTTGTTACATCCTTATTTATTATTCCTCCAACTATCATGTATGCATTGTTGTAGAAAAATGCCACCTGTGGTTGCGATGCCTTAAAAAGATTCTTCTCAAAATCCTGAGGAATAATAACTACTCCATAAATATCACCACGCTCAATTGCACGTTTTGCCTCGGTTAAATTGGAAAAACTGGAAACTATGGTGGCAGAAGGAACTGCATCAATCATTCTAGCCAACTTCCGCGAAGTTGCCGAGGAATTCATATCAACTAATCCAATGGGTAAATTGCGTGGCACTCCATTGATGAACATCAGAGTCATCACCCCAATGGCAATTACAGGAAGAATTAACGTAACCATCAAATAGGTACGTCTACTTCTCATAAGCATAAACTCACGCTTAATAACCGCCCACCAACCTTTTGGATTATAGCTGCTCATTAACTTACGAGGTTAAATTTTATCCCACTCAACAATAACGCTCATTCCTGGACGTAAATTCTCAATTTTATCAACTGGCAAGGCTCTTACCTCAAACGACTTTAAATCGAATGAACCACTTGCCTTTGTTGCTCTCCAAGTTGCAAAATCAGCTTCGGCCTTAATAAAATTAACCTTGAATTTTACTTCTCGATTATTGAGTGCTGGAATTGATGCGGTGAACTCCTTGCCCATTTCGAATTTGGAAAGTAAATCTTCGCGAACATAAAAGGTAATCCAGCAATCGTTCAAGTCAACTATTTGAACTACAGGAAAACCAGGAGTAACCAATTCGCCCATCTCTGCATTAATTTGAGATATTTCACCGTTTATTGGCGATGTAAGTATAGTTTCCCCTAAATACGATTGAACCTCCGAAATTGCCCCTTGAGCCTGATTAAACATAGCACGTGCAGCATCTTTATCCTCTGTACGGGTTGCATTTAGCGCCATCTGGTAGGTTGCCTTTGCAGCATCCTCGTTCATTTTGGCAACCTTTAGCTGAGTTTCGGCTTCATCGCGCTTTTGCGCAGGAACAACGCCCTCGTTGTAAAGATTCTGAATTCTGTCGAATGTTTTCTGCATCAACTCCTTGGCTGCAATCGCATTCTGATAAACGCTGTATGCCTGTGCAATTTGCTCCTCGCGTGCACCCTTATCGGCCTTGTTCTTTTGAGCCTTTGCAGCATCGCCAATAGCCATTACCTGTTGTAGTTTGGCATCAATCTCAGGGCTGCTCAGTATAATCAACTTATCGCCAACCTTCACGGCTTGTCCTTCCTTAAAATTACACTCTGTAATACGTCCAGCAATTTTGGTAGCAACCCTTACCTCGGTAGCCTCAACCTGACCCTGAATAATGATTGGTGCTGGTTTAAATGCAATCCATCCTACAATTGACAGTAGCAATACAAAAGCAATGATTACTACTCCTATTACAACACTACTATTTTTCACTTTCATAGTTATAATATTTTTATTTTTTGATTTTCTAATTTGATGCTAAAGTATACTGTGTAAACGATTGGCTATCGCCAGTTAATTCGAGTAGCAATGCAAGCGCCACATCAAAATCGTACATCGCCTTTAACTGTTCCACCTTTACCTTTGATAGATTCATATTGGCATCCACAACCTCTGTGGATGTTGCAAATCCCTCGTTAAAGGCCTTCTGACGAACACGAACGTACTCCTGAGCAAATTTCAAACTCACCAAACTACTCTCGTACTGTTCCTTAGCCTGTAGCATCTGTTGGTAAACTTTTGTTATACCTGTTGTTATATCGAGTTGGGCTTTCTCCTGATAGGTTTCAACCTGACTTCGCTGAACTTTTGCAGCCTGAACCTTATTGTTCTTTGCTAAACCATCAAATATATTGACCTTTAACCCTACACCAACATACCACTCGGGCATAAACTCGGGCATTTGATAACCGTATAGTTCATACGACCCCATAATAGCCACATCGGGTAAATATGCGGAACGTTCTTTACGAATTGCTTGGTCTGCCTGTATTTTCTTTTGGTCGAGCTGACCAAAAATTGGATTCTGCTGTTTTGCCTTGACTACGTAATCGTCGAGTGTTGAAATGTTCTCGGAGATAAACAGTTGGGTTGTAGGCTTAACCGGTTGATTTACGTTTAAAACACTCTTTAGCGCGGTTTGCATTAGTTCAACATCCTTTTGAGCCTTTTTCAACTCACGCTGAGCCTCTGCGTAAGCAACCTCGGCATGTAGCCGTTCTGCCTCGGGTGATAATCCGTTTTTCTCCATTTTACGAGCATTGTTTAGATGCTCAAGCATCCCCTGCGATACTTGCATACGAACATTTGCAACCTCAACAGCCAGTATTAACCCATAGTAACGCTGAACTAACGATGTAATTTGGCTGTTTGATATCATTCGCACCTTTTCCTTATTTTCATTCTCTTTAGCCTTTGCTGCAGAATTAGCAGCAAATATTTTACCCCCAGTAAAAATTGGCCAAGTAAGATTTGCGGAAACATTGCCAAGTTTATCCTCCACCAGTGTTTTCTCCCACTCCGCATTCTGAACAGCCTGTAAACCTTGCTGCGAACCAGCCAATAATTGTTGAAATTGAGGGTTTAATTGTGTCGCAAGGGCTGGTGATAGCGTTTGTGTGATTCCTTGCATCAGTTGTGTTTGACCAGCAGATAGTGTGTAAAGCCCTTCTAAGGCATCGCCAATGGGCGATAAATCCAACTGGGAAGGCTGATTCTGCATCCCAAAAGTTGCACTTAACCCAACCTGTGGCATATATAGCCCACGTGCAGATTTACGTTCATACTCATTCTGCATTAACACTTGATTGGCCACTTTAATATCGGGGTTTTGCTGAAGTAGCAAATTTATGCTACCCTGCATATCAAGAGCTAATGAATCGGAGGCGTTCTGCGCAACCAAACTATTTGATAGTTGCACTAGAACTACAGTTAAAACACATAAAACGCAATACTTTTTCATCTTTCAGTATTTTATTTCGAAATTCCAGTATAAATAATCTCAATCACAGAGTATAGTCGCTCCTCGAGCGAAAGCGGAAATCCTGAAACCATTTCGGTTGGCATAGTTTGCTGAAACGCATCGGTAAATAGTTTTTCAGAGGCGGCTATAAACATGTAAAGAGCCATATTTAGGCTCCAACCCTCCTTTAATTTTCCAAGCTTAACACCCTCATTAAGAATACGCATACCATGTCGCATTAAAAGATCTTTCTTATAATTCACTATTACATCGTATGCCTCGGGTAAATTCCTTTTCAAATCATTAATTAGGACAGCAACCTTTGAAACCCAAACACCTAAAAGGGATAGGCTTGACTTAATTTTATCTTCATAACTATTGGCAGGATTGTTTTCAATGGCAGTTAACTCCTGCTCAATGTCAATCATTCCTTGCTCAATTACTGCAAAAACCAACTCCTCCTTACTACTAAAGTGGTTGTAAATTGTTTTCTTGCTGATATTTAGCTCCGATGATATTTCGTCGATCCTGATTTTACTGTAACCATGACGTAAAAACATCTCTCGAGCCGTTTGAAGTATTCTATTTTTCATTACAAATACCTTTTTACACTTTTTTGGTTTTTTTAGTTTCCACAAAAGTATAGGTTTAATTAAAACCATCAAAAAAGTATTAGAATTTTTTTAAAAGATGATAGTTAATGTAAGCTAAAGCCTTTTGTTCTCGAATTTTTAAGGAGTGTAGAATAACCGAAAATAAGTGTGGCCGCAAAAATCTATCCTAACTTTATTGACGTTTTTCCGAAACGTTTTTCGAGTAAGGAATCAACTAGAATTAATACAATAAACGATAGAGCAATCATCATAACAGTTGGGCTTAGAATGAACGAAAAAACTTTTTTCACAATTTCAAGTGCTCCACCAAACTGAGGAAAAAAGACGAAAATTGATGTAATAATTCCAAACACGAGTCCAACCACACTTATTACAGCAGGCACCCAGCCAGCAACAATTCCCATATAGGTACGTTTAGGTTGAACAACTGATTCCTCCGCTATTCTTCTCTTAACCATAAGCTCTAACTCGGCTGGCGCGTCAACCATTCCGTAGCTAAGAATTCTGCTTAACTCTCTATCCTTATTATTCACCGTTCTCATAGTAAGTTTTTTACTTCAACATTCAACATATCCGTTAACTTCTCGTGTAATTTATTTCGTCCCCTAAAGAGCTTAATCTTAACATTCGATTGGGTAAGCTGCATAATCTGGGCTATCTCATCCACGCTCTGATCTTCAACATAGTAAAGCATCAGGATGGCACTATCCTCCTCACCTAGTTGATCCAACGCCTTTGTAACAAAATGCTTTCTATCCTCAACACCCAATATCTCTATAGCATTTGCAATTCCACCAAAGTAAACTTGGTCGTCTGATATCTCTGGTAAATCTACAAAATTTCGAGTACTCCGCTTATGCATCAAGGCCTGATTTACTGTGATTCTGTAAATCCAGGTGGATAGTTTACTTTCGCCCCTGAAGTTTGACAAACCCTTATAAATCCTGATGAACGATTCCTGTGCGACCTCTAAAGCATCGTCCCTATTACCAGTAAAACGAAAAGCAATGGAATACACCATATTCTGATACTCCTTAAAAACAGCATCGAACGATGGGTATTCCAATACTTCCTGTTGATTTCCCTTAGTAAACGAACTACTCGGGTTTACCATTCTTTTTACCAATAGTAAAGTAGTAAATCAATAAACCTAAACCACCAAACAAGAAAATTGTCGAAAACATTACTGCTGGCTCAGCAAGAGCGGTGTAGTGAATTAGAATTGCGCCAATAATCAACCCTAAAGCAACACCAACCAAAAGGAATCCCCACTTTGCAGCAGAGTTAGGATTTCCTGGACGTTTCTTATAAATCTCGCTAACATCCATACCTTTTTCAATCATCGCCATACGCTCGCGATTCTGTGCCCATAGTGCATATACCAAAGCAATACCCGAAACAAGAATTGCTACAATTGGAATAAAAACTGCTATAACTTCCATAGTTTTATTTTTTAGTTCAAAGTTAAGATGCACCTCTTGAGCGTTCGGTTACAAAATTCGGAAATAATTTTTGAATGTTTTCATAATTTAATGATTTTGTGATAATTATAGTCCAAACAAAAATTTTTGGAGAAAAACCACCTTTCATAACCCCCTCAAGGGTTTAAAACTCTTGAGGGGGGTGTAAACAGCCAACTCTATAATAAATTTCAAATAACAGCGTTTTTTAGAGTAAATTCGACTGATAATGAAAAATATAATCGCAAAAACAACAATTCCAGTATTGATAGGAATATTTAATGTACTTTTTCTACTTTTTATTGTTGATTATACCATATACGGCAACCTCGATTTTTTTACCAAGGATATTTTACTGCTTAAGTACTTTCTGCCAATATCAATTGCGGGGGCAGTAATTGTTCAGTACATTATTGTTCTGCCAGTATGGAAAAGGTTTGCAGAGAATAATAAGGTTATTGGACTAACCATTATTCCTTTTACTACGTTGGTATGTCTACTTGGAGGGATTGTATTTACCTATTTATTCTGGGAACGCGATTTGGGTATAGGAGAACTCCTTGCGGTCTTCTTAACAGGACTAATTGCCTTTGCTATTTACTGGAGT
>JAEXVC010000066.1 GCA_023406715.1 Bacteroidota bacterium
ATGCCATTACGAGTTAAAGAACTCAAATCTCCATTAAATTGAATTAAACCTTCTGTTTCAAGCTTATGTAATGCCCTACTAATAGATTTATATTCAAACTCGGTTAATTCGTTCTTGATGTGAGAAAGTTGGCGACGCCTTGGCTTAAAACTACCTTTTTTGAAAAATAGATCAAGAATGTTTTTCTCTAGATTAATCTTTTCAAGTGTATGTGTCTCTTCGCAATTGAAAACATTTTGAATAAATCCATTATTGTCTGTGCATCCAAATAGTGTGAAAAATTTATCAGAGAAAGCATTGCCATTATTTAATATTTCACAGTTGTAAAATCGGCAATTGACAAAAGATGAATTATTAAAAGCATCAAAAGAAAACTTGCAATTAATTAGGGTGCAAGCTGTAAATATAGTGGATTCAAATTGGTTTTTCTTAGTAAATGAATATCCTTCCAGATTGTATTCTGTAAGTGTTGCAAATTTGTAGTCACGAACTATTTTGTTCTTAAAATCAACATCAATTTTAAAGAAAAACTGGGGATCATAATTGAAGGGGTAATTGTTAAATACCTGCCATAGCATTTCTCTGTTTTCTTTTGGCTGAACTTTAAAGGATTGAACCGCTAAAAGAGCAAACATTTGAGAAATATTTTCGTAAAACTTATCACTGTACTCTAAGTATTTACCCATAATAAGGTTTTCACCAATCAACGTTCCAAATACAAATTCATTTACAATTCCTATCATGCCATTGTCTTTTCTATCCAAGAATGCATGGTTTGATAATATGTCTGCAAGTTGGTCTATTCTAGGTCGTTTATCTGGAGTGTATTTTTTCTTTGTTTCTTCAAGGATTGTTTTGTTGTAAGATAGTATTAGGTCTTTAATGAATTCTTTTGTTTCTGCTTTAACATCCCATTCTGTTAATAGCCTAACTAATTTTCTGAAGATTCTTAATTGTGTTTCAGGTTCAATTAATAGCCCTTGCCTAATCTGTTCTCTAGTTAATAGAAATTCAAAATAACGATTGACAATTGATTGGTTTTCTACTATCATTTTATGCAAATCTTCAAGTTTAACATATCGTAAATATGATAGTAGCACTGGATTTGCAATTTGTTCTACTGGAAAGTTATTTTCTTGAATAATGTCTAATCTTTCTTTTGGTAACCAATTTTCAATAGATGGTTCGGAGATTGTTATTTTAGAAAGGGTGTAGTCTATATTTCTGTCAATCATCCAGTTGTGAAATTCTTCACTATTGAAAATTGCAGTTTTTCGAGAAGTGATAATTACTTTAGCATTATCTGTGAGTAAGTCAACAATTGTTGAAAGCATACTCTCTACTTGTTCGAATTGATTTGATGAAAACGAAAAGTCTTTAGTGATTAATTCGTCAAAGCCATCAATGATTAATGGAATTCTACCTTTTTTTATTTGATGGATTACTACGTTTGAGTCAACTCTGTTAGAAAATTGCTCCTCAATTTCAAATTGTAAGATATGCTTAAAAATACTTGCTTTTCTGTCTCTTGAGAGTTCAGTAAAAAATGGTAGCTTGTTGCTTGGTAAAGAAATAAACTCTTTTAAGATCTCATAGGCGGTACAAGTTTTACCATAACCTGCCGCAGCTTCAAGAATAATTAATAGCGGACCAACGTGTTCATTTATTTGTTTTGTTATTTTACTGACTAAAGCGTTCTCTGCATCTTCAGCACCGATTGATATTGTTCTTGTATCATCCTTATCTAAACCATATTCAATAAAATCATAAGAGCTTCGAATGTAACTGTATTTTGCATTTTCAGGAAGTTTATTCATTAACTTCTCAACAAAGTATTCGTATCGCTTTTTCAGATTCTGAATGACTCCATCTGCTTTAAAAAAATCTTTGAATAAGGTATCTTCAGCTTCCTGAATAGTTTTGAATTCACGAATCTTAACAGCATAGCCAGCCTTTGCAAATTGTAGTTTTAACTCTTCTGCTTCCTCGGTAGTGCCAGTTTTTACGATATCGGCACCATTGTAAATGCTTTTGGTAAAAAGGTATACGCGATTTTCATTGCTTTTTCTGAGTTCGTAACCATATCTAGTATATAGTTCGTCTAGTTCTTGAATTAATTGTTCTCCCATGTTAAACCATATTTAATTAGAACCTTTTATTATAGAATATTGGCTTAGTAAACTCCTTTTTAGGAGGGTTTTTCCTCTCCCCAAACCCTCGCAATCCTATCCTTTATCTTTTGCTCAAATATCTCAATTAGTTGATTGTTGGCGTTAACCAATTCCTGCTCTTTTTTAATCAGTTCTACAACTCTTCGTTGTATTTCAATTGTAGGGACTGGAATTTTAGCAGACTTTAAATCACGAATTGGCAACTGAGGTTGAGCAGCGCCAGAAATAATATTTCTAAATTGAGCTTGGCAGTTTTCTGTTTGAAAAAAATAGTACAAGTATTCTGAAAGAAGGATTTTATTATTTGGTCTAAAAATCAACATTCCAGAATTAATTCTTATATTCTCATAAGGGATAGAATTATCATAATAAGCTGTATTTCCTATTGTTCCCCTTGTCGTTAGTAATACATCTTCCCTTTGGAGTTTCCCTTTTCTCAAGAGTTCGTCTTTGGTTTTTGAAATGAACATCAGTTCATCAAAAAGAAAGCCATTATCCCTGACATTTTTCGTATTTAGAAACAAACAGTATCCCTCAGAGGAAAAGTCATCTCCATTTGGATAATTAGAACCTCTATCACCATCTATTATTTCAAAGGGAGCATTCTCAAAATCTACTATTTCCCACTCAGGATCAATCTCAATTCTAGGTTTGTAGTTTTCTACCACCATTTTTGCCCCATCAATTATCTTTTGGTAGCTTTTTATTTCGGCTTCAATTTCTTTTTGAACGGATAAAGGGGGAAGAGGTATTTGGATTTGAGAATATTGAGAGATCCAATATCTTTTATGGTCAGAACTATCAAATTTAATATGTTGCATTAAGTAAAAGAGAAAAGTAATACTTGCTTTTTCTTCTTTTGCTTTTAAGATTTTCATTGCGGAAGATTTAACCTTAAAAGGAAAATCAACATATTGAGTGGCAGTTGTAAAATCATCAAAAATGATTACTGGAAGAGGATTGTTAAAGACACCATTCACTTCATTTGTATAGCCAAGAATAAATGTCTTACCAGCTGTTAAGACAGGCGTTTTAAATGAATTATTATATTCTTCACTTTCTACTATATAGTTAGTTGGTTGTTCATAATCAAGGACATCCTCTAGTTTTACTTTTTCAAATTCTGAATTAAAAGATGTATTTACAATATATCTACCACCACTTAAATTATAATCCTCATTTTTGGCAATTTCCGTTTTGAAAACTGAATGAGCCAAAGGAGATTTAGTAAAGGAACCACTCTTAAACTGTTTTAATACTTCAATAGCATCTTCTAATTGCCCCCCCCTTACTGCATTGCGCTGTGCACCTAATGCATAGCCATCGTTTTCAATTTTTACAAAAAGTATTTCATCACTTTTTTTTGCATATTCTTTATCCATCAATAGAATGGAGGTTTTTACACCACTGTATGGGTTGAATACTCCAGCAGGCAAGCTTACAACAGCATAAAGATATTTCTCTACAAGCATTTTGCGTAGTTCCTTGTAGGCGGTTCCGTTTTGGAAAATTATGCCTTCAGGTACAATAATACCAGCCCTGCCCTTGGGGTTAAGGTGTTCGGAAATATAATCTACAAATAGTACCTCGCTACGGTTACTGCTAATGCTAAATTTTTTGTGCGGGCGTATTCCTCCTTTCGGGCTCATAAAGGGTGGGTTGGCCAGTATTACGTCGTAGGTTTCGTTCCAGCGATCCTCGCTGCTTAGCGTGTCGTATTCCCAAATATGCGGATCGGAAAAGCCATGCAGGTACAGGTTTACCAAACTTAAGCGCACCATATCGGGTGAGATATCGTAACCCACAACATTTTTAATTAGCCTTTTTCTCTCGTCGGGTGTTAGTTTATTGCTGTTTTTCTCCTTAATATGCTTAAATGCCGAGATTAGGAATCCCGCAGTGCCGCAAGCTGGATCGAGAATTGTGTCGGTTTTACTTGGGTCAACAATGGCTACCAAAAAATCGATAATATGTCTTGGTGTGCGGAATTGTCCCGCATCGCCTTGCGATCCCATTACTGATAGCAGGTACTCAAAGGCATCGCCTAGCTTCTCGCTATGTGTATATTCAAATTCTCCTATTGTTTTAAGGAATAGTTTTAGCGTTTCAGGATCGCGGTAGGGTAGGAACGCATTCTTAAAAATATCCCTGAATAGTTGCGGAATATTTGGGTTTTTGTCCATGCTTGCAATGGCCTCGGAGTATATTGCAAGCATTTGGCTGGCTGTAACTTTAGTGTCGAAAAGGCTGTCCCAGCTGTATTTTTCGTATTCCCCAGAGAAAAATTTGGCTTTACCTCCCAAATCTATCGCCTCCTTATCCATGTCGTCCATGAACTTGTAGATTAGTCCAATGGTAATTTGCTCAATCTGTGCTTTTGGATCAGGAAGTTTACCAACAAGTATATCGCGGCAATCGTCAATTCTTTTTTTTGTGGTTGTATCTAACATAAGGCGGCTTAATTAAGCGATAAATCGCTCAAGGTTTACATAGTCTTTAACGTACAAAGGTATAACTTCTCGATATTTTGCATCAACCTCCTTAAACTGCGAGATTGTTAAAGTTGGGTTGGTTTGTAATGCATGGAAATCCTTAGCCTCAATAATTTTTCGTATTTCATTATCAACAATGTACGCTTTGAAGAAGTATTTAAGGGCTCTAATATTAACATCCTCGTTGGGCGGGTATATCGATATGAATTTATCAAACTCCTCGTCGAGTAATTCGTCCTTTGTCTTGAATTTTGGGATAATCCCAAATACCTTCTCCACCATTTCTCGAATGGAAACTTTACGGTCAATCTTTGCGGCTTTTCTTAGTTTCTCAAGGTTAAAGTACTCCTCTGGTTTATCGAATATCTCGCTTTGGATATGCGATATAACCTGCTCCCAGTTGCCTAGTTCAACGTTCTTTTTAATAATATCGTCCATTATAATTCTATCCTCAAACTTTTTGAAAAGTTCTCGGTCAATTCTCATTCCCTCGTAGCCAATGTGCTGTTCCCTTAATTCGGCAAGAGGATCGTGAATGTGACTGTCGTACTGATCGATGTTGTAGCCACCTCCACCATTTCCATCACCCTCGTAAGGTTTTGGGAGTGCTAGTTTTTTATCGTAATCGAATTTTTCCTCAAAATACTCACAGTTGGCAAAAAAATCGAAAAGGTTGAAGTATTGCTTTTCGTGCAGTACAACTTCTTCATCGCCAAGTTCGTTTTTGTGTTTAAACTCGAAGGTGTTTTTACGGGTACCACGTCCTTTAATCTGAACAAAATCGGCAGGACTAAATATTGGCCGAACCATGCAAAGGTTAAGTAGGTCGGTGCAGTCATATCCTGTTGTCATCATTCCAACGGTAACACAAACCCTTGTTTTGCTCGATTTGTAACCCTCCAACCAATTTGTTTTACCATTGAGGTTGTTGTTTGTAAAATTGATTGTCATTTGCTGAGCATCGCCTACTTGAGATGTGACCTGTACGGCAAAGTCGGAGTTGTATTTTCCTGGGTAAAACTTTTCCGCAAGATCATTTAGAATTTCAGTAAGTTTCCTGGCGTGGTTTTGGCTAACTGCAAAGAATATTGTTTTTCCAATTTCGTTTGTGATTGGATCGCGAAGTGCATGCTCCAAGAATGTTTGACAAAAAACTCGGTTTGTTTTTTCGGAGAAAAACTTCTTCTCAAAGTCTTTTGAGATGAATGTCTCCTGATCGTCCCCTTCCTCGGTGGTGATGTTTACAGTATATCCTTTGTCGGAAAGTAACTGTGTGGTTATTTCGGTGCGTGCGTCAAGAACCTTTGGGTTTACTAAAAAGCCATCTTTAACGCCATCGAGCAAGGAATACCTAAATGTTGGATCACCTCCTTCGCATCCAAATGTTGCATAGGTGTCCCTTAGCATTCGCCGTTCAATTTCTCTGGGGTCGTTTTCCCTTACATTGTTTAGATTTACTCCTTTGAGGTAATCTTTTGGGGTTGCTGTCAACCCTAACTTATAGCCATGGAAATACTCAAAAACGGCTCTTGCATTGCCTGATATTGAACGGTGCGATTCGTCGGATATAATTAGATCGAAATCGGTTGGTGAAAACTCCGATCGATACTTGTTGTTGAATAAAAGTGATTGTATGGTTGTGACCAGAATATCGGCCTTTATCCAATCAGATTTATGCTCTTTGTAGATAAATGTAGAATAATCGGGTTTTAGGTAGTTTGTGAATGCTTTCCATGCTTGATCTTCGAGTTCAAGTCTATCGACCAGGAACAGAACTCTGCGGGCATTCTTGGTTCTTAAAAATAATCGAATAATTGCAGCGGCTGTAAGTGTTTTGCCTGTTCCTGTTGCCATTTCGAACAAAAAGCGGTCTTTGCCCTTGCTAACGGCTCTTTGCAGTGCTTGAATTGCATCTATTTGGTAATGACGTAAGAATCGGAGTCCATTGTTTCTGATAAAATCTTTGCTGAGTTCTACGCTTCCTTTCCATTCAGGTTTTTGAGCATAATTAGGCATTTGTACAGCAACAATGTAGTCGTCAGTTACTATTTCATTTGCAAGAGCTTCTCTATCGGGATTCCATTCCTTTATTGCTCCAATTTCATTAGGCGAAGGGAATTTGTAAATAGGCTTTGGATTACCTTTCTTTAGATTCCATAAGTAATGTACAATTCCATTGGAGAGAATTATGAATTGAGCGCTAACAGTATTAGCGTATTTACGAGCCTGTTCTTTTGCAACCAAGGGGTGTAAACTCTCTTTTTTAGCTTCAAGAACACAAATGGGCTTGTTGTTGGAGTCAACTAGCAAAAAGTCCAAAGAACCATTCTTCGTTTTCTCGAAATCATTGCCCCAAGCATCAACTTCTTGCTGAGTTATCTTTACATGATTTTCGAGCAGAATATTGGCTTTCCCTTCGTGATTATCGAAGAATCGCCAACCAGCCTCTTCCAGTAGTTTATTTATTTTAATCCTTGCGTGGGCTTCGTTTTTCATTTACTAAAACCAAATACTACAACTGAGATTCAAAATTTAAAACCTATAAAGACTTTAAAATTAACAACAAAACCTAACAAAACAAGAACTTGGTGAAAAAGTTTCGTTTATAGTTGCTTTTAAGCAGGATTTTAACGCTCTTATATTTAGTGCTTTATATGCAATAGTTATCTGGTCGACTAAATGTTTTATACTCATTAGTCGACACCAGACCTAAAAAGTTAATTCAAAAAATAATCTGTTGCCTTATGATGTATGGCACTCTCTACAGCAATAGTAGCATCCGTTTGAATTAGAATAATGCTTCTTAGCTTCTTTTACAGCATCTCTACAATTAGAGAACTGACCTAGATAAAGCCTGTTTGAAGTATCAGGCAGCCATTCGCAATTTTCTTTATGCACTTCATGATCTCCATTATTTTGTGCATTTTTGTTAACATAGTAACGTTCCATAATCCTATTTTTGGTTAAGTAACCTTTATATAGTTTAATAGGATTGATGTTCAATTTGTTACCTAACTATGCTGTTTTATTTAAAAATCCTAGTAAATAGTGTTAGTAGGTCGCTTTTAACTAGTTCGAATTCTGGGAAGTTACCAGATATTTGATGTGAAAGACTATTCGTCCATGCAGATCGAAGCGATTTTTCGTTTTCGGGGTTAATGAGTTGCTCAACACCAGTGAATTCATAACCCTTAAATTCCAGTTTTTTATGAAAAGCATCGATTATAGGGGTGTAATCTAATTCGTTGAATTGATTCGAAAGATACCAGATATCATAAAAATCGCGAGGAGCAGAGTAGGAGCGTTGTATGAGTGAACGCATTTTTTCAGCCAGTACCTCATTAATGCTGTAGCAATTGATCTGTCTTGAGTTTTCGGTTAATTTATCCGAGTAATTGTGGTTTATGTCTTTTGTGGTTGTTGTGAAAATTAGTAGTTCGTATAGAATGATCTCAATTTTAATTTTTGTTTGCCAGCGTTGTGGGGGAGGAGGTGTTTCGTTCCTAGGATGGTCGGAGCCCCAAAACTTGATCATTGCCTCATAACCCGCAAGGCTATTTTTATACTTAATCTCTCTTAATGATTCTATTTGAGTTGGTAAGTCAACTCTTTCGTTAAGTAGTTTTGTAATGTCAGATAAGTGCTTTTTTGTTAGTTTGAAGTCTTTGTCTGTTGACGTAAAGTCTAGATCCTCAGAAAATCTATAGTCGGGGAAGTAACACTTTTTTAGACATGTTCCACCTTTGAATATTAGTTTGTCTCTCAATTCGGGTATGGAGAAAATTGCATCAAGAAAGTGGCCTAAAGCCCAATCCTTGTCAATTGTACTTTTGGCAACCTTATTTTGTAATGCGATTGAAGCAATTTCCTT
Organism: Bacteroidota bacterium; assembly: GCA_023406715.1. Lineage (GTDB taxonomy): Bacteria > Bacteroidota > Bacteroidia > Bacteroidales > Tenuifilaceae > SB25. The sequence continues at coordinate 8,535 of JAEXVC010000066.1, forward strand.
TTGGAGTATCATATGGCTTTTGCTGGTATATTAATACTGTTTATTGCAGATATCTAAAATTTCATCTCGACTGATATTTAGGCGGAGTCGCCAATCGTTCACAAACTCACCTTTCTCTTCACCAAATGGGTCGAAAAGATTATACCGACTATTTACTTTCTGCTTTGCAAATTTAACAAAAGACTTTAATCCTTGTTTGTCGAGCAATTCAATAAGAAACCCCATTCGTTTAATTGCGCTGATATTATCTATTGCCTCGCAATAGTTTATCATTTTCTCTGTATTTAGTTTGGCCGTGTTTAAGGCTCTAATCAATTCGGCAATTCCTCCTGAGTGTTCTGGCAAGTCGAAGCAATCGACAATCGTCTTTTCAATATCTGTAATTCGATAACTTCGGCTTCCATATCCTTCTTTTTGGAGCCCCGTTATTTTTTTAACCTTTACTCGCACAAACTTATATCGAACACCTAGTACCTCTGCATTTCTTTTTTGACTGGCTGTTTGAATGTAGATTATATTGGGGAACTGTTCAGTTAAGCCATGCTTATTCAACGCAGACCAATAAGATATTGCTCCATTGGGAACAAGGAAGCAACCAATTGCATTCTCATCCTTAAATGTAGATCTGCAATACTTACCTCTTTCAAGGCGTGACAGTATCTTTTTCTTGACAAGGTTTTCGAGAACCTCATTTAGATTCTCGAACTTACTGCCAAGTTGGTTCTCGATATCGGAAAATGAGAATAGTTCTACTTCATTCTCATCTAAAAGATGCATGAAGTGGAGTTGAGCTTGAGTCAGGTTTGCAGAGATATATCCGCTATCAGCCATTACATTTTGTATTACGATAAGACCCATTATTTAGGTCTTATCATCAGTTAAGATGTAATGCAAATATACAATTATATAATTAATAAATAGATTATTAAGGAATAATGTTTGAAAATAGAGTGTGACAGTTAAGCCATACCTGAGGTTGAAAATTGTGATGATTTTGATGATTTGATGAATGTTGCTGATATTTAGTTTGTTATATTTCATCATTGAGTCATCAATCTCCTATTATAAAATTAAAGTAACTCCGTACCTAGATTTTGCACCACCCGTACCTGAACTCTATAACTTCGTTTCGTTGTGCTTGCTGTAATAACTCAATAACTTCAATTATATATGACTAAAGATATATTTCTTCTTTTAATTCCGTACCTGAATTTTGCACCACTGTCTCACAAACTACTGTACAGCGAGGGACAATTTGCGAAATGCTCTCTTTTTGTAGGGATAAGTTTGTGAAGTTTCAGGGTAGAGTAGTAAAACAGGTGTTCCTCGTACCTGATTCTCACTACTCCATTTCAAAAACTAATGCATAAGTAGTGCTATAACTGTTTTAAAAGATAAATTGTCAATAATATTATAGCAACAATGACGCCTAGGCCTAAATCTCTCTTTATTCGCTCCTTTGCCGTCCATCTTTCTCGTTTTGCAACGTATTTATAAATAACTATTTACAACTTAGCAACAGATATCAACAATGCTCATTTTCAGAAAATAACCTGATTATCTTTGTGTTGTTAAGATCTATGTACATTTTTTTGCTATACAGAGATATAAATTTATTCGATTTTTCTTGCGGTACAGGAGGTTTTAATATAGCTTTATCAACTAAAGATTAAAAGAATGCCTAAGCAAAAAAAGATGATTTTGTACTTTAAAAGTAAATTTACAGCAAATTCTACAAATTTGTTGATAACTTATTTAGACACATTCTAAACATTAGGATAAAACGTTCTAATTTTGTGTGAGTTATGTTCGAAAAATTATTTGGAATGTGAAATAAAACAAACTATTTGAAAATTCTGGTATACCGAATAAGAAATCGAAAGTATTTATAAGAACCATAAGTGTTAACTAAATAAAAGCCTATGGAACATTAGAATATGAAAAAAAGATGGATTAAATTGCTTGAGAGACTAGTAATCTCTATAATAGCAATAGTTCCAGAAGTTATCTTTATCGTGTTGCACCACATTCAGTAAGATAAACTCTGGAACTAAGGAAGTGTCGAAGCAGCGGGTTAAGGTTGACAGCCACCCGCTGTCCTTGTTTAAGACAAATGTAATATGTATTTAATCAGATAAACAAATTTTTAATCAAAAATGTTTACATGTCAAGACTTTTCGCTGTTATCATAGATGTTCATCATAAAGTAACTGGCCCTAAACACAAGATATATTAAGAAAGGATAAAAAGAGGGTTGTCTATCAAAAAATTTATTTCACAAATTTAAAATGGTACCGTACCAAGCCAATTATACAAAAAGTTAGGCGAATCATAGAACTCTATGCTTACTATACGAGCTTTCAGCACATAGTATTCCTTACTGGGATAATCATTCAACTCGCTTTGAGGACTCTGAATAATTCTAAAATTGTAAAGAGCGTAGCACTTTCTGTCAATGCTTCCAGAGTATTTCGTCCTCCTTTTGATAAAATAATTCGCTTCCTCTGGGGAAATCTTTAGCACACTTACCTTATCAATATTGACAAAACTTATCCCAAGCCCAGGAAACAAACCATATTCTGTACTCTTAAAATCAATTAGTTTGAATGATACGTTTGATATTTCAAATGCAAACCCTCCTTTTGTGAAATCATACTCCCCCAATTCAACCTGAGTGGCAAGGCTGTAAACCTTAGAACTGTCTATACTAGATAATTCCTTATTTATCTTGCTTTCTGTAAGTTTGTATATGGAATTCCTTTCAAACTCGTCTTTTTGTGACAACTTAAATTGAACTGGTTCAAAATTATAGAGGTATTGTTTTAACAGCGCATTTATGCCTAATTTGGATTGTTCGACAAAGAACAAATAAGCAGATTTTGCGTCTAAAGGCAAAATGCTGGTCTTTACCCTTTCAGGATTTATCCGCAAAACAATCTCTCCATCACGAATAGCAGGCTCAAAATTAACAAATGAGATTAGACCAAAAGGTCCTTTCTTTGTGGCTATCTTCACCCGTACTGCATTGGGGTCATTACATTTTCTTTTAAACTCTGCATCGTTCCGAACAATCTCAGTAATTATATACTTGTTTAAAGGGGTGCATATTGAACTATTACCAAAGTCTGGAGAACTATAGATGTTTCGATAATGATTCTTATAGGTGTAGTTTCCAGCAATAACAGTATCTCCAACCTTAAAAGTTCTACCAAAAGATGTTTTGTAATCCTGCGAATAAGTTAAAATGGGAATTAAAGTGAGGATAATTAAGGCTTTCAAGTTTTTCATATTTTTTCATTTAAGGTTACTATAACTAAAGATAATAAACTTCTATTAGCCAATTCTAAATCTTCGTTTTCTTTTTGATGATTCTGGTACAACATCAGGTTCGTAACATGCATTACTGGCAAGTGAGCCTAATTTTGTGAAAAACTGAGAAAGAAAGGTGTCTTGGCTAGTATGACTGTAACTATTATGGTTTTGTTTATCAGTCTTAAAAAAGTGGTCTATCTCTTTAGATTTGACAAGTTCGCTAATTACTCTCCTATCTTGTGTTAATCCGTAAACTCGGTTAAGCAACCTGTGGTCAAGGTTGTTTTTCTCCATACCGAAAATAAATTTGCCATAAAGGTTTTCGGCAGTTTTAGGAGATACTCCAGAGTGTACTAATATTTCTGCAAGTTTAATCTTTAAGAATGAACTATAGCCTTGCTCTATTCTATCCATTAGTTTTAAGGCATCACTTCGATTTCCCCTGTTTTCTACAAGTTCTTTCATTAAAGTAAATTCTTTAGGAGGGACTGGAGTGTTCATTAAACGTAACTTTGCATTTCCATCAAGCTTGAAGTTTTTACAAAAATGTTCTTTAAACTGTTTTTGGTTTTCAATCATTGTATTGAATGACTTCTGTGATTTTGAGTATTCAAACGCTGAAAGATATGATTCGAAGGGGAGTTTGTTGAGTCCCGATTGATACCTTACAATCCAGGATAAAGCATTCCCTCCTGAATCATGCTCCTTAAGGAAACAAATTGCCTGAGAGTGTAGGCTAGGATTGTTGATTCTATTCACTTGCTCCCATTTAAAAAGAATGTGCTCCTGAGTTGAAAGCTTATGCTCTAGCAATTTTTCACAAAAGAACGTTGGGGATATTGGGTTCGTTCCTTTTGAATGCTGATTTATAAAAGTATTAACAGTTCCCTTTAATTTACCTTTAAACTTCATCCTGTTTATGGATTCTATCACATCACTTGGAACTCCATCTTGACTTGCGATTTTGGTTAAACTTTCCTTGAGTTGTTTTTCATCATAAGGGTGGTCCTGTTCAACATACACTGATTTGTCAAAGGCAATTGAGTTAGCCTGACTTAGGTAATTACTATCTTCTTGATATACCTTTATTTTATCTGCTATTTGATTCCAACTTAGGTTAACGGCAGAGCCTTTAAAAGTTTGACTTCTGTTTTCTGTTATTACAGTAAAAGAGACTCCAGCAACTTTCTCTCCCTTGTTTTGTAGGTTGAAAATTGGATATATATTCTTATCGTGACATCTCTTCACAAATTCATCAATTCTGATACAGTTCTGTTCAGGATTCTTATTAAGAATTTCATTTATTGATTGGCTTAAGAAACTTTTGTTAGTTTTTTGTCCACTAAACAACTGCATATTTAATTCGTTCAAGGATACATCTTTGGAATAATTTGGCTTATGGCCTACCTGTTGTAAGCCAAATTGCACTTCTAAGTCCTGGCGTACTTTATTTGAAATTTTCTTATAGAATGGTTTACTGTAATAACTTCCGTCAAAAGCTGTTTTGGATATTACCAAATGAATATGTTCTCCATCTTCTACATCATGATGTCTTATAACCTGGTATGGGAACTTATCTTCCCCCATACCCATTCTATCCATATAGATTTGGGCTAGTTCTTCGAATTGTCCATTGGAAAGATTTTCACCAGGTGCAAGTCTTATTGGGATATGGAATATTGGCTTCGCTTTCTCTTTATCAATGCAAGAAATAAAAGATTCATAACGATCATCAACAGTGTCTCCAAATACATTCGTTGCTAATAACTCTCCATACTTTGAGCCCCCGATTTCTTTCTCATTATAGGAAAGAATATTTCTGAGTGAAGAGGCTGGTCTTTCCATAATTTTAATTATCATATGATATTCTTATTAATACTAAACCAAAGAGCTTGTGCTGTACTAATCATCTCAAGTGCATCTTTTATCTCTTTTAAGTTTGATTTTTCAAGGAAACGAATTGCTTGTTCCCCATTGGACTCCTTGAGTGAATTTACTTTTTTAACAAATTGATTGAGATTAACTCCAATTTTGCCCATCTCAGTGATGAAAACTTTTGCTTCAGAACTCAAAGTATATTGATTCTTTGATAAACATATATCTCGACAAAATCTTGACAATGATTGTTTCTGATTCTTGGATTTTTCATACAATACAGCATACTCATCTTCACTAAAGTAAACATCTACACGAATGTCTCTTTTTTCTCTTGATACCTTTCTTGGACGACCTGCTTTTCCCATAAAGTTTTATTTTTCTCAAACTAACGAAGTGCAGTTTAATTTTTTACGTGTAAAAAATACATCTTGCAAAATAACCGTAGTTATTTTCCTATATTTCTAAATAATTAAATAGAGATATGATGATTTAATTATTTTGTTAAATAATTATTTAATTAATTAGTTATTTAATTATATGAGAATATGCTCATTTAATTATATCGGCATTTAATCAAATCAACATATAGCAATATTCTCATTTAATTAATTCTCTATATAAGTACATCTCGATATTATAAAATTGGACTTTAGGGAGAAAGATTTATATGCCCTGTTTATCTTACTCGGTACATCCCTTTATTTTTAAGTCGAGGAGCAGCTTCCTTTCTCACTGCGTAGTCGGCCAAACGAAAACCCTTGTTCTTGTTGTAGTTCATATACACTATCTTCCTGAACGTCCTCTGTTGCGATGCCTCCTTTGTCATCCTTCGCAACCGTTTTAGCCGTTCCTCCTTCTCCTCCTTGACAACGCCCTCGATGAGTTTTGCAGCTTGCAGCTTATCGTTCTGCGCTTTTCCCATCATTTCGGTGTACTTTATCATCAGGCCAAGCCTTTCCCCGTCGCTCATGCTCAGGGTGTCCTTTGTTATGGTCATATCCATATAGCCCTGTAATCGCTCCAGGAGCAAATCGCTACTCCGTATCTGTGCTAATCCTGCCACTATCTGCTGTTGACGGGTGTAATCCCTCCAGCCTCGTTCAAACCCCATAACGTCCGCTATTTCGTTGAATCGCTGTATCTGAAGGGTGTCGCCCTCCCTGTACCGAGTTAAGAACTTGTAGACTGCTCTTGCATCGGAGGAGATGTTGGAGGACGGCCTGTAGCTGATTGCTCTCTTTAGGTCTTCGTGGAACTCCCAATCTGTGGTAATCATATAGTCGGCAGGGTTCAACGATTCACCGAGTATTTGCTCGGAAAGGTAGAGAACATCCGCTATTCCAAAATCCTTCAAGGCCTTAACCTTCTTCAGGTCGTTTCGGATATCCTCCTGTAGGTTGTAGACCTTCTGTAGTTTTTCTTTTTGTTCCTGCAAAGACTGTAATTGTGCAACCATAAACTGAACAGATTCAGTTGCTCTAATCAAACTATTGTAATGGTACATTTGGTCCTCAATTCCTTTCAACTTAATAAGGAAATGCAACCCTGCATCTGTGGTAGGCGTTCCTACTGGAGCGACGCTAAGTGGCTCTGCCATAACTGAGGTGGGACTCATTGTAATTGGGGTTATCATAGGTACTTGAGCATAAGCCATCCTCACACATACTATGCTTATCGTAATTAATAGTATTCTTTTCATATCTATATTTTTGTTATGTAATTATGTTCTATCAGTAACTGTTCCTCTAATTATTCCTCCAGGAGCACCTCCGCCCTTTCCTCCTCCGAGCGCACCAACTCCTGCTTTAGAAGCTGCCCACATTGCGCCTGACCAAAGAGCTCCAAAAAGTTTTTCCCCTCCAGAACCCGAACCAACGTATATGGTGGTGAGGACGGGAACCATAATGTACATAATCGCCATTGCAAGGTTTAAAAATCCATTCTCCCCCCGTCCGTCCATCTGTGAGATGAAGCTCTCGTAGCCCGACTCCCTGTGTTGGCTCATATCGGTATTGTATAGAGCCTCCGCAGTTTGCAGCTCGTTCGATTTTGCAAAACCAATGTACATCGCATCGAGAACGTTGAGCGTTAACAGCCACAGGCTTATGGCGATGAAGTACTTATACCAGTGTGAGCCGATTCCTCGCATAAAGGGAATCATATCGAATATGAGGGCGAATGGACCGACGATGATGAGGAAGCCCATCAGCACCTTCCTGGATAGTTCCAACAATGCTCTAACAAGTCGGACGAATGACATTTCCAGGAGTTGAGCAAACCAGCCCACATCTCCACTCAGGTTATCCATTCCTGATTTGTAACCAACAAAAAATCTTCTCTCTACTTGCAAGTAAGTTTTTTCAAACCAACCTGTTATTCCTCCCTTCTCCTCGGCCTTCTCAATCTCTTCATAGTAAGGCTCCATAGAGTCTAGTCTAACACCTCTTTTTGAGTAGTCGTCCGTGGCTATTTTGGCGTCGCTGACCGTTTTGAACATCTCCTCGGTGTCCTGTCGGGGGAACACATCGGTAATAATCCTGGTCAATGAGCCAGTGGTGTCGATAACCCAAGCGTAGTTCATCAGGATGAGCAGCATAAAAATATTGTAGAACAGGTACTTGTTCAGGTCAATCTTGTCCCCTGATTGCCCTATATAGAATTTGACCACTCCGAAAATGGCCACGAGGAGAATGAATAGGGGGGCAATACTAAGCGCTGCATTTCTCGATTGCCAAGCCATGTTGGCTATCATCTCTAGGAAGGGTAAGGGTGCATTTATGGTATCCATTTCTACATATTTTTAAGTTCGATAATTTGGTCAAGTTCATTATCTGAAAGTTTTCCAGTATAGAATAATCTCATTACTGCATTGCTTAAATCATTTGTGTGATGTCTCTTTCTTCTATGAAAACGAAGCCTATCAAAAGCCTCATCAGGAGATTTAGTCCTCTCTCTTTTGCTTGCTTGAAGAAGAATTCGTTTGATTCTTTCTTGACTTTTCTTGCTTGTTGGTCGACCAGAAAAGTCGATTTCTTTAATTCGAATAGTGTTCATATTTTAGAATTTAGATTGATTTCTGGTATTATTTTCTCCCCAAAGTCTCTTTGTAAATGACTGACAATTAACTAAATGAGAGGAAAACTGAACTACAGATTCATTTAATATCAAATAGTTGATTTTCAGATTTTTTTCAATTTTTTTTATTTGTTATACTTAAATAAATAGGTTTGAAAAATTATAATATCAATTAATGATTATAGTAATGTGTAATTCTCATTTAATCAATTAAATATATTTTACAATGTGGAGAAATTATTACCCAAATTGAGAGGAATTCTGAACTTAATTGAGAGGAATTCTGAACTTCCAAAGGGAGAAAAAGTTAACTTAAAAATTCCATTCGGGAGAAATACTTTACTTTTCATAAAATTCAGATATTAAAGATTTTAGTACGTAGTTTTGAGGGCAAATAATTTTATTTTTTGTTAGATGCTTCTGATTAATAATGAATCTTAATCTATCCAGTTTCTTTATGATTATTAGAGGTTCTTCTTTTTCAATGAGTTCGTCAATCTCATCAAGATTTTTTCTAGTAAACTTGAAATCTTTTGATAACATTTCTTTAATTAACTTTCGATTGTTTTCATCATTGATAATGTTTTGTTGAGTTATAACTTTAAAATAGAGACCTATTACTGTATTTCCTTCTCTAATTGTAAAATTTCTGTCATCACAATCAAACCAGCAGTCTGCTCCCATCCTTATTAAATCTTCTTGAACAGGCTTTAATACATATTTCTTTAAATCTCTGTACTCTTTATACTTACCCTCAATTCCTAACATCTTCTTAAATTCTAATAATGATATTTCGAAATATCCCCTACTTCGATAACAGCATAGTAACTTATATATTCTTGGAGTATATTTCTTGGATGCTTCAATTGCGGTTTTGAAGTAATATTTTGTAAAATTTATTGGTTTTTGCCTATCGTTAAGGTTGATATTTATCAGGATTTTAGCCACATCAGGATCGATCTCCAATCTCATAAAAGAAGTTCTTGTTCTTTCTTCTGGTAAATCGACTTTAAATAGTCCAGTATATTTTAATCGTTTTTCATTTTGACATTTATCAGTATATCTTATTTCAACCACTAAACCAGCTAATTCTTTACAAGATTCTTTAACAGATGAGTATTGACTTTTAGATGCAATCAATCTGAGAGGGATATCCAATACAATGTTATTATTGTTGTTAAATAGACTCAATTGTCTATAGTCCTTGCCCATCATTCTCAGTCTAATGGAATCTTGCAACAAATAGATGACAGAATTCATTATTCGCTCTTGAATGAGCGAATAGTTATATGAAGCCTCTGTCAAATGGTTGGGTTGGTATATGTATGAAGATATCCCTCCCAGAACCAAACTATTCTTAATTCCTGGTAGTGAGTTCATCATTATATTTTTTGCATTATAGAATTACTTCTTGCAGCTTGTAAGAGTTCTGATTTTTTATAATAAACAGAGTGTCCAATTTTATATCTTTTAATAAGACCCCGCTTTCTCCAATTTATTATTGTTTGTACACTTACTCCAAATAGTTTTGCAGCACTTTCCTTACTTATTTTATCATATTTCCAGGGAATTGGGATTCTGTTCGTATCTCCAGATATGAGAGGTTTATCAACTTTTTTATATGGGGATATTTGCACCCATATATATGGGAGATTTTTATTACCTTTTTCCATTACTTGATTTTTTGGGAATTAATAGAATAATAGGCCGTTGCTGCAATCAACGACTTTTTACTTAATAGTGAGTGATTTTAATACTTCCTTAGTGACACTTGGTCTACCTGCATTCATCCAATCTTCAAGTTCTTTTTTAGAAAATCTAATTCCCCTTCCTTTTTGCCGTCTTACTACTGGAATTTCCCCTTTGCTGGAAAGTTCATAGATATAATTTTTCTTATATCCAGTAATTAATGCTGCTTCATCAATCTTTATGAGATCAATGTCTTCTTCCTTGTCTTTTTGAATTAACGGTTTTGGCTGAGATGAAATCAGTATTTCAATACGCTCCAACCTTTGCATAATAATGTCGAATGGATTGTTCATAGTGTTGTGATTTTAAAGTTCACAACAAATAAAATATGCTATGTTGGGTTTTTCACTGCTGTAGTTACTACAACAGGCACTACAAAATGTGTTTAGTCGATTTTATTTGTGTTTTTTGAAGTATAGAATTGGCTAAATCAAGGGCTTTAAAGTTCTTTTCTTCTTGGAACCATTTTATTACTGTCGATATATCTTTTATTAAGTCATCAGGACTATAAGAATTTAGGAAATCATTTTTTGGGTTGATTGCTTTGTAAAAATGTGTTCTTAAGGTTGTCCAATTAAAATCATATTTGCCAGCAATTTCTTTAATGATGTCATCTTTTGTTCTACCTTGAGTGGGAGAGAAATTACCTGTTTTATAGAGGCAATAGTATTTCAGCGCAACTGCTTTAGTGTTTTTAGATTTATTGTGTTGCTGTTTTTGAGATAAAGACTTATTAAACATGTTTAGTTTTATGGTCAATGGACTTAAAATATCGTATTCGATCCAACTTGTTATATTGTGTTTTTCTCTATGTGCAATTGGGTTTGGTTTACCCATAGAAAAAGTGAGTGTCACTTGATTTACTATTGAATTAAAGTAGTTTTTGCATTCATTAATCTTGTTGAATTGACGGCAAACTTCTTGTCGAAATGAAGGTTCCGAAAGAATTTCTTCGTTTATTTGAAGAGTCTTAATCTTTATTACTTCAAGACACATCTCCTTGTAAGTATTATATTCGTCTTTATCAATTGTTTCTTCAATAAATGCCAGTTCTTTAATACAGTATGTTCTCCTTTCTATATTTCGCTTTATATAGGTTTCAAATTTTTGAAACCAAATTTCAGGTACATCTTTCATATAAGGATTGAAAGATTCACTTCCTACCCACAATCGTGAGATAGATGAGTTTGGTTTTATCCCTTCAAAAGAGTTATAGTAATTTTTTTTGTAATTAAATCTTAAGTAGTTGAATGACTTGAGTTTTTCAATGTATAGATTAGGGGTGTGAGAAAGTTCAAAATCTAAATCACAATCTTTTGTCATCGTTCCGATTGAATTGGATAGACCAAATGTTATTATGAAGAGCTCTTCTAGTTTGCTTCTATATAGTTCTATTGCATCAAAATGTTTTATTTCAAATATAAGTTTCAATATTTCTTCAGGAAAATCAAAGTAACTATACACTAGTTTGTATTTCCAAGAGAAGTACAATTTAATTAATGCGCTTTCTATTTTATAGAATTGGTTATCGATTCTTTCAGTTGGACTCATTGTTGTTTATATAATTTCATCTATGATTCTTCCAGTAATCTTCTTTCTCTCGGAACTATATCTTGCAAAGTATTTAGTCGTTGTGCTTAATTGAGAATGACCCACATTCTCAGATATTTCTGGAATATCTACTCCCTTGTTTCTTAGAATGGTGCAGTATGAATGCCTTGCAACATAAGTCGTAAGATCTGTCTTTATTTCGAGTTGGGTTGCAACTTTCCCCATGTAATAATTAATATTTTTCGTCAGGTTTTTAACAATTCTGCGCTCTTCTTTTGAACTTAATCCTGGAGTAAGAAAAGGAAATACATAGTTG
>JAEXVC010000169.1 GCA_023406715.1 Bacteroidota bacterium
GCTCTGAAAGACTGAAAAAGGTCATTGAGGCCGCAAAAACTTATAAATTGATAATTGTGCTAAAAGGAGCATACACTCAAGTTGTTAATTCTGAGGGATGCGTTTACTTTAACTCAACCGGAAATGCAGGAATGGCAACAGGGGGCAGTGGCGATGTTTTAACTGGCGTTATTGGAGGACTTCTTGCTCAAGGATACACACCATTGAATGCATCGAAACTGGGAGTTTACATCCACGGACTAGCTGGCGATATAGCTAAATTTAACTTTGGTGAAACACCGTTAAGCGCCCAAAACATAGTAGAATCATTATCTTTATCTTTTAAAAATATGGAGCATAAATAAAAATATACCGAACATGAAACTATCAAATCTCACATTAGTTCTTGTTACAGCAATGCTTATTTCTTGTAGCAATAAACCAATACAAGTATCACCTTTACAGAACTCCACCTACGTTTCTAATGGTATTGTTTACAGTTTACCCCGTACTGTGATAAGTATTAAGGTTGACGTTGCCAGAACACTCACTATTCCTGGCCCCTATGCCGCTTATGCTCAAAAATATCTAGGTATCTCAAATGCCGTTGTAAAAGAAAAGGAGGAGTATAGTATTTCATCAATTAGTTTTGACGAAAAATTTGAATCGGACCCAACTTCACTTTACTCTGCGTTTTTAGACAAAAAGTCAGCATACGATTTTTTCAAGGTAGTTAATTCAGGAATAGTAATTCCTGTTGGCGATTTCAGAACATTCTCTACAACAAAAACCAACCTACCCAAGGAAATATCAAACGGTGTAAATTTTAAAGATTTATCTGTAAATCCATTTATTGCCGAGGAAAAAAGCACCTTTTACTCCAAAGTACAGCGCGATAGCAGTTTTGTTCGTGTTCCTGTTCAAAAGAGTATGATTATTGAACGAAATGATGAGGAGAAAGCCAAGGAAGCATCGGACTTTATTTTTTCGTTACGCAAAAAGCGTATGGAGTTTATGACTGTAGATGTTGATAATCCTTTTGACGGAGAGGCTTTGAAACTAATATTCTCGGAGATTAATAGGTTGGAAAACGAGTACCTTTCGTTGTTCATTGGCAAATCGTACACCGAAACCTTATCTAAAACCATTCTGTACACACCATCAAAACCCGAAGGCGAATCGAGTATTGTTTTCCGCTACTCAACATCCAGAGGCATTGTTACTTCCAACGATTTATCGGGTAACCCTATACTCATAGAAATTGAACCAGAAGCTATACCGGAATCATACAGCAGTTTCTTCAATTCAATGGCATTGAACTCTGATAAAAATAAATTCGACCAGATTTACTACAGAATCCCAATCAATGCATTGGTGAAGATTTCCGACGGGAAAACAGAATTGGCCAGTAAACGATTGTTAATTTACCAGTATGGTCCTATCGCAAAATTACCTGTAAAGCATCTTTTAATTAAGAACTAGCTGCTACTTGTGCAGTTTGCTAACAAATTTCGACTGAAACACATCCCATTTCTCCGTTTTGTATTTATCCTCGCTGATAAAAACAAGAATCGGCTCAAACTGCTCTGGGGCTAAATAACCAGCAAGAAATGTTATAGGCGTGCTTGTAGAATCCATAAAAGCAACAGATGGGTATGATAATTTACCCTGTAAAAGCGCAACGGCAAAATCATGAGTTGAACGTTGTCCTTGATTCCTATTCTTGTAAACTTGTCCTTTATAAGTTATTTCGGTTGTTCCTTCGGCATTAAACTTTACAGGGTAAAAATTCTCAGAGAGATATTTTGCGATGTAAGGATTACTAAAGGTATTCTTGTCCATTGTTTTACACCAACCGCACCAATCGGTATAAATATCAATAAAAATTTTCTTGGGTTGCTTTGCATTTAGTTCAAGAGCTTCCTCTAAGGTGTACCACTTAATAGTTGAAGTTTCCTGAGCATTTGTACTTACATATAAAGCAAGAACAGCTATAAATACCGAAATTATTTTTCTCATTTTGATAAATATTTATTGGCAAATGTAACCATAAAATTAAAACACAAAAGTTGTTCCGAAGTTTACCATCATCCAAAATATTAAATGATTGGCAGCAAATTTACAAATTTTACTTATTGATTAAAAAATTACAATTCATAACCTACGCACGATTTTAAATTAAACTTTTAAACCTTTTTGCCGTAAAACATCTAAAAAGTGTTAGGTATTTTATTTTTAATGGTATAACTTTGACGTCATATTAATGTCCAATTTTTTAAAATCTGCAGCTATGCAAAATCTCGATTGGAAAAATCTTCCGTTTGGTTACGTAAAAACCGATTATAATGTACGTTGCACATACAAGGATGGCAAGTGGGGCAACCTTGAGGTGTCCGATTCGGAGTACATCAATATTCACATGGCCGCTACTGCGTTGCACTACGGTCAAGAGGCCTTTGAGGGTATGAAAGCATACCGCGGTAAAGATGGCAAAATCCGTCTGTTCCGTTGGGATGAGAACGCTAAACGCCTACAGCACTCAGCAGAAGGCGTGCTTATGGAAAAAGTTCCAATGGATCTTTTCCATGAAGCAGTTATTAAAGCAGTAAAACTGAACGAGAAGTTTGTTCCACCTTTTGGGACTGGCGCTTCTCTATATATTCGTCCATTGCTTTTTGGCTCGGGTGCCGAGGTTGGTGTTCGCCCTGCTAAGGAATACATGTTTGTAGTATTTGTTACGCCAGTAGGACCATACTTTAAGGAAGGTTTCAACCCAGTAAAAATTGCAATTGTTCGCGATAGCGACCGTGCAGCACCACTTGGAACAGGAACATTTAAAGTTGGTGGAAACTACGCTGCAAGTTTACGTGGGGTTATTAAAGCCCATAAGGCTGGTTATGGCTCTCCAATGTACCTCGACACCGTTGAAAAACGTTACATAGATGAAATTGGTGCAGCAAACTTCTTTGCCATTAAGAATAACACTTATATTACTCCAAAATCGCCTTCAATTCTTGCTTCAATAACCAATATGAGTTTAATTCAACTTGCCGAAGACCTCGGCTTAAAGGTTGAGCGCAGACCTGTGGCTGTTGAAGAGTTGGAAAGTTTCGAGGAGGTTGGTGCATGTGGTACCGCTGCAGTTATTTCACCAATAGGCGAAATCAACGACATTGATGGTGGCAAAATTTACAAATTCTGCAAGGATGGAAAACCAGGCCCAATATCAACCAAACTATACGAAACCCTTGTAGGAATTCAGTATGGAGATATTAAAGATAAACATAACTGGGTGACTATTATTGAATAATTAAATACACTTATTAAATATCCAAAAAAGCCTCTGACATTAATCAGAGGCTTTTTTTTTGCAAATCACTAATTAGCATAAGTTTTAATTTGTAAGAAATAATCGTTACTTTCGCTGTAATCATAATCAATAACCCTAAAAAATGAAACGATTAAAAATTTTATTGATAGGACTTTTACTGATTTCTCCTATTTGGGGTATTTCGCAGGAAGTCGAAAAAGTTAACCACGGAATTAAGCAGTTCACGTTAAACAATGGACTTAAAGTCATACTTGACGAAAACCATTCACAACCAGAGATTTTTGGATTAGTTATTGTAAAGGCTGGAGGTAAAAACGACCCCTCCGATGCTACTGGAATGGCACATTACCAAGAACACATGCTTTTTAAAGGGACCACCACCCTAGGCACTATAAACTGGGAAAAAGAGAAACCACATATCGATAAAATATTTGGACTCTATGATGAGCTGGGCAAAACAAAAGATGAGGCAAAACGTGCCGAAATTCAAAAAGCCATTAACGAGGAATCACTCAAGGCTGGAGAGTATGCCATTCCGAACGAGATGAATAATCTCATAAACGAGATGGGTGGTTCAAACATCAATGCAGGTACAGGACCCGATTATACTGTTTACTACAACAAATTCCCATCGAACCAAGTTGAAAAATGGATCGACCTATACGCTCATCGTTTTTCAGAGCCTGTATTCAGGAGCTTCCAAGCAGAACTTGAAGTTGTTTACGAAGAAAAAAATCTTTACAACGACCAATTTCAAACACGCCTACTCGAAGCATTTCAGAAAAACTTCTTCAAAAGCCATCCATACGGACAGCAAACCATTATTGGTACAGTTGAAGATTTAAAAAATCCTTCACTAACAAAAATGTACGAGTTTTTCAAAACATACTATGTGCCAAATAATATGGCGCTAGTACTTTCAGGTGACTTTAATTCGGAAGAAATTTTTCCAATAATTGAAGAAAAGTTCGGCAAATGGGTTAAAGGAGAAATTCCTCAGCGAAGAACCTGGGAGGAGAAACCTTTCAATGGCAGAGAGTTCTACCAAGCCAAACTTACACCAATAAAAGTAGGACTGTTTGGATATAGAGCCCCTTCGAGCAAGGATGAAAAATCGATAACTACTGAAATTATAACCCGCTTACTCAACAACAGTTACTCCACTGGCTTACTCGACAAACTATCGATTGACGGCAAAGTGCTTATGGCGCAAGCAATGCAGATGCCATATCAGGACTACGGTGCAATAATTATGTTTACTGTCCCTAAAATTGTTGGCCAAAGCTTGGAAAAAGCAGAGGCTATTGTTATGGCAGAACTTGACAAACTAAAAAAAGGAGAATTTGACGAAACAATGATTGAGGCAATAAAGCAAGAGATGTATCGCCAGCATATCACCAGTATGGAGAATATTCAAAACAGAGCATTGTTTATAAGTCAAGCTTTTGTTAAAGACCAGCCTGTTGATGACGCATTTGATTACCCTAACAAAATCAAGAATATAACCAAAGCAGATATTGTTGAGTTGGCAAATCAGATATTCGGACCCAACTATATTGCTTTTTACTCAAAAATGGGCTTTCCCAAAAAAGAAAAAATTCAGAAGCCAGGTTACAAGCCCTTGCTTGCAAATGCAAACGTTAATAGCGAATACGCTAACCACTTTTCTAATATCCAATCAAAATCCCCCAACCTGAAATTAATTGATTTTGACAAAGATGTTGAGAAAGTATCGCTAAAAGGCAACCATAGCCTTACTAAAGTTGAAAATCAACTAAACGATGTTTTTTCTTTAACTATCAACCTTAAAGTGGGTAAAAGTGCAATACCTATGCTGAAGTATGCTAATCAGGGAATTTCGATGAGCGGTGCTGGAAATTACAATGTTAATCAACTTAAATTAGAATTTGCAAAAATTGGCACATCATACAACGTTTGGGCCGATGAAACAAACACATACATTGATATTCAAGGAATTGAAAACAATCTAGCACGCAGCATTGAACTAGTCGGTTTGCTGATGAAAGATCCCAAATTGGAACAAACAAAAGTAAAAACCATTGTTGACGGTGAATTTACAAATCGCAAAATGGAAAAATCGGAGCCCGACAATGTTGCTCAAGCACTATTCGAATACGGACTGTACGGAAATAAATCGAGCTATATTGATAGGCTTTCAAAAAGCGACATGAAGAAACTTCAAGCCATTGAACTAACCAAAGCATTTAAGCAGGCAACTGAATACCCCGTTCAGGTTCGATATAGTGGGAAAACTTCGTTGCAAGATGTTGCCCAGCTAATTGAAAAAAACTTACCATTAGCCGAAAACCCTAAGGTAGATAATACTCCTATGGATAAACCTACAAATCAATACTCCGAAAATACTATTCTATTTGTAAATAAAGCCAAAGCCCGCCAAAGCAAAATGTTTGTATTTGTAAACGGTGAGCCATTCCAACCTCAAGATGCAGTGGCAATTGAAGCGTTTAACGATTATTTTGGCGGAGGTTTCTCCGGGCTTATACTACAGGAAATCAGGGAATACCGTTCATTAGCCTACTCTGCTGGCGGAAGTTTCCGTTTTCCAAGGACAAAAGGAAGCCCCGTAAACTTTGTTGGTTACACAGGTACACAGGCCGATAAAACCTTAACGGCAATGGAAACATTCAATGGATTAATCCGCCAAATGCCAGAGAAAACCGAAAGAGTTGAAATGATTAAAAATCACCTTGAACTGGGGTCACAAACAGGTCGCCCAAGTTTTAGGGGATTAGCTTCGGCAATAGAACGATGGAAAAATCTTGGTTTCGATAGCGATCCGGCATTACTAAAATTGCCTATGTATAAATCTTTAGAGTGGGAAACCATAAACCAATTCTATAAGAACAAAATGCAAAACAAGCCAACAGTATATATGATTGTTGGCGATAAAAAGCAGATTGACATGAAGGAACTTGCCAAGTATGGTAAAATAATTGAACTTAAAGAAGATAGTATTTTCACCAACTAGGATTATCTTACAAACTTTCAAACAAAAGGGTGTAGCATTTTGCGCTACTCCCTTTTGTTTTTCGATTACTTGATATTAAACCATATAATTGGTAAATTGGTCATATTCAAAACCAACTTAACCAAACACCATGAGAAAAGTTACTGCATCTCAACTCAGGATTTTCGTTTCAATCCTTCTAATCTCATCAATAGTATCCTGTGCTAAAACCGACAAACAAAAAGGTAGCAACACTTTGTACCTCGAAGAAATAACCATTGCTCAACTACAGCAAGGTTATAAGGAAGGTAAATTTACCATTACAAAAGTAGTTGCCGATTACCTTACCAGAATTGAAGAAATCGACAAGAATGGCCCAACGCTGAACGCAATTATAGCTGTGAACCCCGATGCTCTTAAAATAGCAACGGAGTTAGACAGAGAACTTGCCGAAGGCAAATTCCGAGGCCCGTTGCACGGAATTCCGGTTATTCTAAAAGACAATATAGACACAAAAGATAATATGCCTACAACAGCAGGCGCAGTTGTACTTAAAAACTCGTTTGTAGGAAAAGACAGCTGGGTTGCAGCAAAACTCCGGGAGGCTGGTGCAGTAATTATTGCCAAAGCAAATTTGAGCGAGTGGGCAAATTTTAGGGCAAGCCTTTCGTCAAGCGGATGGAGCGGTGTTGGTGGACAAACACTTAACCCATACGAATTGGATAGAAACCCTTGCGGTTCGAGTTCTGGTTCTGGGGTTGCCGTTTCGGCAAATCTTTGTGCATTTGCAATTGGAACCGAAACCAATGGTTCAATAGTTTGTCCATCCAATAACAACGGAATAGTTGGTCTAAAGCCAACCGTGGGACTGATCAGCAGAACAGGAATTATTCCCATTTCGTTCACGCAGGATACCCCCGGTCCAATGGCTCGGAGCGTTGAAGATGTTGCAATTAGCTTAGGTGCAATGGTAGGCATAGATTCTAGCGATTCCAAAACACTTGATGCAAATGCAAAAACATACACCGAATATACCCAATTCCTAAAATCCGACGGACTTAAAGGCAAAAGAATAGGTCTACTGACGAATATTTCCGGATTTCATCACAATGTTGACACTTTAATGAAAAAGGCTGTTGACGATATTAAAAAAGCCGGTGCCGAGGTTGTTGAAATATCATTTCCAATTGAGAGAGAGATTAACAATGCCTCGTTCGAGGTTATGCTTTTTGAATTTAAGGATGGTTTAAACAAGTACTTTACCACTTTAGGCAATAACGCTCCTATCAAAAGTATTGAGGAGTTAATTGCTTTCAACCTGAAAGACTCTGTTGAACTAAGGTATTTCAACCAACAACTGCTAGAGTTGGCACAATCGAAAGGGGATATTGAATCGGCAGAATATAAAAAAGCATTGGACCTGATGATGAAGGGCATTCGTGAAAATGGTATCGACAAGATTATGAACGCCAATAAACTTGATGCGCTTATTGCCCCAACAGGTGCACCCGCTTGGAAAACCGACCTTATAAATGGCGACAACTATTTAGGAAGCAGCTCATCGTACGCTGCAATTGCCGGATATCCAAATATCACCGTTCCAATGGGAAATATAGATGGATTGCCAGTAGGTGTATCATTCTTCGGTAGAGCCTGGAGCGAGCCTCTATTAATTGAAATTGCATACTCCTACGAACAAGCAACTAGGCATAGAATTAAGCCGGAATACAAATAAAAACAAAGTGGAATAAATCTTTACCTCGATTTTTCAAACGCTGTCAGGGCTTAAAACCCTGACAGCATTTTTGTATAATCGTCACTGCTTGTAAACTATTGCGTTGATATTCATTCCTGCACCAACAGACGCAAACATAATGATATCGCCCTTGTAAATTTTATGATTTTCAACCTTATTGCTAAGGATTAAATCGTATAAAGTAGGAATGGTTGCCACCGAACTATTACCCAACTCTTTAATGCTCATTGGCTTTAACTCTGCTGATGTCTTAGTCAATTTACATTGACGAATAAAACGCACTACAATTGCCTCATCCATCTTTTCGTTGGCCTGGTGAATTATAATCTTCTTGAGATCTTCGGCGGGAACTCCCGATTTATCCATAGCAATTTTCATGGCTGCAGGCACATTATTCAAAGAGTACTCGTAGATTTTCCGTCCATCCATCTTAATGTAACGAACCTTAGGATCTGCATCGGGATGGTATGACTTACCCATATAAAGATAATCGACTTCTGGTCCAGCATGCGACATCATTGCAGATGAAATAATACCAAACTTTTCCTCGGATTCAACCGCTTCAACAATGGTTGCCCCTGCCCCATCGGCAAAAATCATACAATCGCGGTCATGCTTATCAATCACTCTGGAAAGAGTTTCGGCACCAATAACCAAGCAACGCTTAGCCAATCCTGATTTGATATAAGAATCGGCCTGAATCACACCCTGAATCCAACCTGGACAGCCAAACAAAATATCATAAGGAATGCAGGATGTATTTTTAATATTCAGCAAATGCTTTACTCTTGATGCTAAACTGGGAACACCATCGGTTTGAATGGTATCACTTTTAACATCGCCAAAGTTATGAGCAACAATAATCTGGTCAATAGTTTCGCGATCGATACCGGCCGATTTAATTGCTTCTTCAGCTGCAATTGCAGCGATGTGCGAAGCGCATTGATCTTCGGTAGCCCAACGGCGCTCCTCAATTCCAGTAATATCCTTAAACTTCGATATTACCTCATCAACCAAAGTCTCAATGGCCGATTCATCCTTATTAAAAAAGATGTGGCGGGCAAATTCTTTATTGCTCACCCTAACGGAAGGAATATAACTACCCGTTCCGGTAATTACGGAATTAATGTACTTCATAATGCGTAAAACGTTTGTTTAGTCCCAGCGTAAAAGTAACAATTTGTAATTAATTTCAAAATATAATTACAGACAATTAAATTAATTAAATGACAAACAAATCATTACAAGCATTACAAAATGAAAGAATAGTTTAAAATTTTTGATATACAATAATAGGGCCAGGGGCAAAAACCAACTCAAACCAATCACCAAGACTCTCATTCAGTGTTCCCATCCACCATTCGGGTATTGTTTGATTGACTATGGGATATTTTAGATTTTTTGTGTAGATTACAGTTTCACTATTGGTTGAAAAGATTGACACCTGCTGTCCTTTATAACTATCAAGCTTGGCCGATTTCATCAATGGCTTTAAACTTCCCGTATCGGAAACCATTTCCACCTCAACACCAAGCCTTGCATAGTTTATAAGTAACCCAATGTTTCCTATAGTATGGTCCTCGCGCTTACCCGTAGCACCAAGAATTACGATATTTTTAATTCTTTGTGAAATACACCACTTAACAGCCTTGGTAAGATCGTTAGAATTCTGGTCTGGATCATGATGAAGAATGCTCTGGTACTTATTCTTAAGGTGATCGTTAACAGAGTCCAAATCACCCACCAATGCATTGGGTGTAATGCATAACGACTCTAAATGCTCAATGGCTCCATCACAGCAAACAATCATAGGTGCGTGAAGAAGCATACTTAGGGGCTTGGGATGTTCGGGAAATTTTCCGTTGGCTAGAATAACTGCTTGCATGGTTAGTTGATGGTTGTTTGTTTTTCGTTGATATTTGACACTTCCTTTCTCCATTGGTAGTATCCAACAAACGACATTGTGGTGTAAAACACAAATAGTACAGATGTTGGATAAAGGCCTTTATATATGTACAATCCTAAAGATACGGAATTGATAATCACCCAAAGCCACCAATGCTCAATTATTTTTCGGGCTAACATCCAAGTTGCAGTAATGCTTAGCGCTGTAGTAAATGCATCGCCAATTGGAACTGGGGAATCGGTATGCTGCTCAAGAATGTACTCAATGATAAAAAATAGGGCAATAGTAACTATACTAAGCCAAAATATCTGCTTTATAGAGATATGCGTTACCTGCAAGGAGTCTACCTTTCCCTTATTACCCCCATACAACCAATGATAAAGCCCGTAAACACTAATAACCAAGTAGTAAACCTGAAGTCCCATGTCAGCATAGAACTTCGACACATAAAATATGTAAACATAAAATGCAGAAGTAATAAAACCCAAGGGCCAAAGCCAAAGATTTTGTTTTATCTCCAAGTATAGATATATCAGCCCTGCAATAGCGCCAACTACCTCAATGTAGTTGTTGGATAACCAGTTCAGCATTGGAATATAAGTGTAAAAACCATTTGTTACTCTGTTGAGAGATGACTCTTTCAGGCCTGTCGACTCTGAAAGGTCATTTCTCAATATCAATCATCTAAAATTCTACTCCAAACTTTAAGGCAAAATTGATTGTTGCCTGTGGATAATAGCCAATACTTGTATACTCTGGCTCTCCACTTTGAAATAATGTTCGATAAACCCAAGCGTTTGATTCGTATTTGCAATTTAAAACATTATTTACTATTCCCTGAACGTAAACCGACTTAGTACCGTTAAATTTAAATTTATAATCAACTGAGAAATTATTAACCAGATAAGAATCTAGTTTTCTAGCACTATTCTGGGTATTATCTATGTATTGTTCACCGACATACTTGGCTATCCATGAAAATGATAAACCCTTTTTAGATATTATGGTCAGTTTACTGCCACCAACCACCGATGGAGAGAATGAAATTGTAGTATTTCCAATACTCTCAGGAACAGTAAGCCCTGTTTCGTTCCAATCGGTTGAGTTATCGGTTAAATTCGCATAATTGGTATAGTTCTTAATAATGTTGTGGCTCAACGTTGTATTAAACTCCCATTTCAACCAACTTATCGGCTTAACACCAAAAATCAGTTCAACGCCAGCCCTGTAACTGCTGGATACATTATCCATTAAAGCATACCCAACATCGGTTAATTCTCCGGTTAATACCAGCTGATCTTTATATTTCATATAGTAGAAATTGGCATTGAAAGAGAAAATCTGATGCTGAAATTTGTACCCTAATTCCCAATCGTACAATGTTTCAGGTTTTGGCACATAACTATCACTTCCTTTCATCGCATCCTTTAAATCGCTCCGCGAAGGCTCTCTGTTTGCTATTCCAAAAGAATAGTACAATTCCTGAGATGTTGAAAATTTAAAAGTTGCACCAATCTTGGGATTGACAAAACTCCAACTATGATTCTGGTCTATTCCAACAACATCGGAATCAATTCCCTTTAATTTATAACCAACACCACGATACTGAATATCTCCAAACACACTGATTTGGTCGTTAATTTGCCAAACAGATTTGGCAAATATGTTCCAATCGGTTTTTAAACCAGTATTTCGGTACCACTCAAAGTCCTTGGGCAAACCAGCATTAACTGACGACCACAGAATACGCCCAAAGTGATTGCCATCATGCTGATTCCAACCCGCACCAAACGTTGCCGTTACAGCACCTTTCGAGTAATTTAATGATGTAATTGTTCCATAAAAAGCATTATCCATCCATTTTTGCTGAACTACATCACTCCTATCAAAAGTTTGAGTTCCTATAACAACGTTAGGCAACCCAAATTTAGAAAACTTTCTATCTTCCTTAAATTCCTCGTAGTACCCTTTACCATCGGTTAAGTGAAGTGTAGCGTTGAATACTAAATTTTCAGTTATTGAATGACTTGATATTACCTGATAATGTGTTTGCCAGTAATTATCCTTCTGGTCTTCATAATATCGGGTATTTCCATCTTCATCGGTATATTCCCCTGCCAAATTATAACGACGATTAACACTCATCATATAATCGGGTGTACCTTCCCATGTTATTGCGGTATGCTCCTCACCGTGTATAACATTAAAACGCACTAAGCTCTTTGCACCGTGCCAAGCACCAGTAAAAAACATCGATTTATGGTCGGAGCCTGCACGCTCAATATAACCATCGGAGCGTAACTGGGAGTAACGCCCTTCAAAACTGAACTTGCCGTTTACTAACCCAGTACCTACTCTACCAGAAATCTTTTGAGTATTGTATGAACCAGCAAATAAATCGACAGCAGCAAAAGGCTCTGGATTTAAAGTTACGGTCTGAAAATTAACAGTTGCTCCAAAAGCCGCAGCACCGTTGGTTGATGTTCCCACGCCACGTTGCACCTGAACATTATCCACCGATGAGGCAAAGTCGGGCAAATCAACCCAATAAACACCTTGCGATTCGGCATCGTTCAAAGGAATACCATTTACGGTAACGTTAATGCGGGTATGGTCTGTTCCTCTAATGCGAAGTGTTGTATTACCAATTCCTGTACCACCCTCCGATGTTGCTACAACCGAAGGCAGCATTTCCAAAAGGTAAGGCACATCGAAACCAGAATTGCTGGCTCGAACCATTTCCTTATCCATTGTAGATTGTGCAATTGGCATACGTGTTGATGCTCGAGTGGCACTTACCACAACCTCCTCGCACATTAACGAAGACTCATTTAAGGTGATGTTTACAGTTACATTATCGCTTATAATCACATCAACCTTTTTTGTATCGTATCCCATATATGACACTACTAGGGTGTAATTACCCGATTTTAAACGGCTAATCAAAAAAACACCATCCTTCCCAGACGATACACCCAATAAAGTATTCTCAACCACTACAGTAGCACCCACCAATGGATTACCATTGGAATCGGTAATTTTTCCTCCAACAGAAAATCCACCAAAATCGGATAGATTTGCAAATGCAAATACACCAAAAAACTGCAAAAGCAGTAAAACGTAAAACCTTTTCATTTTTGTAAACCCTTTTTAAGTTGTTCAACATAAATTATCGAACTTCCAAAGCACAAATAAGGCGTGCACTCCCAATTGGGCTTTGGCTTTCGAACTAAAAAAGGGGGAAGTAAAAAAACTTGAGATTGATATAAATGTGAAACTCTTTTTCCCTTCGTCAGTATTATCCGAATCAGGTTCAAAGGGTGTAATCTCAGCCTTAAAAGGCACCCCCAAAAGTCGGGTCAAAGTTAGAAAGGATTATTGGGGTGTGCAAATGTTTTTAGGGAAGAGAATATAATTGCAAGTCAAATCTAAAAAACAAAAGTGCGTAAAAAACTAATAATCAGCATTCTCAAGCAAATCAATATAAACTGGCAAATGGTCACTGAAGCCACCGTGGTAGCGATATCCCTGAAATGTGCGGAAAGGTTTTTTGCCCACAAATGCATCATCGGACTCAAACAAAAAATCTACGCCAAAAACACTTGCACTGGCTGGGGTTGTATATAGTTTATGCTTTTTTGTAAGCAAACTGCGCGATACAATTATCTGGTCAATTATTCCCCAGACTCCCTGATACTTGTAGCTTCCCTGACCTTTTTGCTTAAGTATTGCTGTTATGTTCACAAAATTATTGTTGCACAATGTATCGTCAGCTAAACAAGCACCAAAACCTTTTACCACAGGTTCGGACTCGGGCTCATCGTTTAAATCGCCCATAATAAGGATGCGTGCATCGGGGTAGAAAACATTTATGGAGTCCACCTTGTGTTTTAGAGTGTATGCAGCAGCATAACGACCCGACTCTGACTCCAACTCTCCACCAAACTTCGATGGCCAATGGTTAACAAACACGTGCAAGGTATCATTGGACATCAAACCTTTAGCGTATAGAATTTCACGGGTACGACGTGCAGTGTCATCAGGGAAAACTACTTTGAAAAAATCCTTTTCCAACAATTGAAACCTATCTGGCCTATAAATCATTGCCACATCAATTCCTCTAGGGTCAGGCGATTCTCGGTGAACCATAATGTAATCGAATTTTGACAAAGGAGTCTCCTTTATCAGTTGATGTATTACAAAGCCATTCTCAACCTCACAGAATCCAACAATTACAGGAGGGTCAAACTCTCCAACAGTCATTATCACCTTAAAAATCCCATTAATTTTCTTCTCCATCTTATTCCAAGTCCAATGACGAGCGCCATCGGGGGTAAACTCATCGTCGCGGGTAAGGGAATCGTTGAAAGGGTCGAAAAGATTCTCTACATTGTAGAACATCACTCGGTTTCTTAGTGTCTGAGAGTAAGAAATTGAGAAATTGAGAATTAAAAAAAGGAAAAAAAACAATACTTTCATCTCTCAATGAATTTAATTATAGATAGTTATAAAGTTAAAACTATTTTCTATAATATATATAAAACCCTGACAGGGTTTTGAATTCTGCCAGGGAAGAAAAAAATTCGAAATATATTTAATCTACTCTACCCTTTCAAACGCTCCCAAGTCAGGTTTTGTATCAGTCAAGCGATTGAAGTTTTTTAAATCTATTGGATATAAATTTGAAATATCAATATTGGCCACATCCTTTGCGGGGCTTAAGGTATCGAGCAAGTAAATATGCTCATATGGATCCTTAAACTTGGGGTCGAGTCTAAGAATATTCTTGAATTTACTCTCATCGCTTAAATCAAAAGATGAGGGAACTTTTAGAATACAATTTTGAAAATAATATTTCATTTCAGCATTTACAAGTTGGCCGTTTACCTTATCATCAACTGAAAATTCGTTGCTTATATTGCCATAAATAATACTATTGTAAAAAGATGCCTCAGTTAAATCTCTCGGTTCAATATAGTATGGACCATCCTCCACCAACTTGTATAAGTAGTAATTATTCAACAGCAAGGCTGGCCCATTTCGGAACATATAATCCCCCCAGTAATTTGCCACTGTACAATGATAAAAACGGTAAGCACCACCCAATGTTAAAGCAACAGAAACCTGAGCAGAGTTTGCGAAAAGACAATTATCGGCATCAATTTTTGCTCCACGAGCAAGTAATCCAATATAACTGGTGTTTTCAACCTTTGAGTGGCTCATTGTTAGAGTAGGAGTTCCGGGAGTAACACAAGTATCTACAATCAACCCAACAACGGAGTTCTTAATTTCAGCCCACTGAATTGTATTATTTTTACTAAACGCATAAAGCCAAATACCTGTCCACTGCCCAGCCTTATCTCTATAAAATTTTTCGAGCCTGTCCCCCTCAAAAACAACGGGCTTATCAGGTTCGCCATTAACTTTTAATGTGCCGTAAACTTTTAACAGAGAAAAATTATGGAAGTGAAATTTTGCACCTGCCTCAATTGTTAACGAAACATTTGGGTTTACAACGAGGGAATCATAAACAAGATATGGCTTATCCGCTTGCAAAATAGTATCGGTGGTAATAGTTTTTGATTTAAATAGATTTACATCCTGTCCCCAAGCCACCAACTTCACATCCTGAACATTTCCATTTGTTTGAAAAACTATAGAATCGGGGATTAAAAGAGGTGAGTTCTGCGATGTAGGATCAACAGTAACCTCAACAAAAACAAAAAGACTATCATTTGACCGTAAAGGAACATCAGAAAAAACAGTACCGTTCATCCCATCAACATTAATCCGAAATGATGATGTTGAGCCACCAGCTAATTTTATTGATGAAATCCGAACATCGGAATTGCTTTTGTTGTAAACCTTCAGATATCGAGTAGATGAACCTATCGAAGTAAAGACGGTATCGAAAAGGACCGTATCGGACGAAAAATTCAATTTCAGCGAGGGACTATCGGAAAAATTATCGCGTTCGCAAGCAATTATTCCAAATCCTAATGCAATTAAGGCTATGTAGTATAAAACTTTCATCGTCTATTTTAAAAATTCAAAACTACAGATTTTTTCTGTTAGTTGGCTATTGAATTATTGGATTACTAGGTATTAAAGATTCAATATTATAAGGAAATTCAACTTTATTTTACTTTTCAAAACAAAAGATTAAATTTGGTTTTTCTAGTAACCCTGAACATTTAAACCAATGATTAAAAATACATTAATAATCCTAACATTAATATCAGCAATGGCTTGTAGTAAACGCGAAAAAGTTGATTTAATTGTAACCAACGCTAAAATATACTCGGTTGATTCCGCCTTTACAGTCCATAGTAGTAT
>JAEXVC010000170.1 GCA_023406715.1 Bacteroidota bacterium
GTCTTAGACTGAACAAGGTTCCACATAAAGTTTCGTGTCATTGTATATTATTAACTAAAAACATATTTATGAAATACAGCGTAAGTTTTTCTAATAGTGAAAGTTATATTGGAGTAATTACTTCAAATGATTTTTCTTTTCCTTTTAATGTGTCAAGAAAAGGTTATTCGCAATCAGACCGAGAGACAATTATAGAACAAAATTATCCAGCAATTGAAGGATTGCTTGTCGATATAAATAAAAAGGATTATTTTAATTTCTATATCGCTTTTCAACAGGTAGGAAACCATAAATATTGGACTGGATTTGTTTATAGAAATGTTAATAAAATTCAAGTAATCTCAAAAGTTCCAATAGATTTCCAAAATGGCAATATTATAGTTGTTAAAGAAAATGAAACAGATTACTTTTCTGTAAGTATTAAAATACTAAATGCAGAGGGAGTAATTAGAGATATTCCAAAACTAATTCCAGACACATTGGCTGAAAATTAATAATGAGCCATTGTTAGAGCGCGTCTAAAGGACGCGTTCTTTTTTTACCTATGCAGAATTTTCTTTGGTTTGCGAGTGCTAGTTAGTTTTATGTAATATTCTACGCCAAATTCGCCTGATAACCAATAGTTTATCCGCTTAAATCCCACTGGTAGTAGGCATTTGTAAATTATTCGTAAAAAAATCTTTAAAAAGCAGGTAACAAATTGTCTCTCAATCTTATTAAGCAATGAACAACGAGAGTTTTTATTATGACTAACTGCAGCCTTAATAGGCAGTCATACCTTTTAATATTCTCTATGAAAATATCGATGTGTTTGTAAAATTTAAACATAAAAATTATGAGAAATAGTTTATTTATCACATTCCTAGTAATTCTTAGCTGTCAAGCTGTTTTTGCTCAAAAAGCCTCAGATATTTTAGAAAGAGGAAATCCTGTTAAAGAGGGACATCGCTTATTCTTGAAATACGATATTCTTGACAAAAAGCTAAAGATTGATGATGCAAAAAATATTCAAGAAGTAGATTTCACATCAATAGAGGATTCTGTAATTTATTTAGTTCGAAAAAATGCGATAAACATTTATTTGCGGCCATTGAACCCACTTAATTACACATACAATACAGAAACAAAAATTGTTGTAGATCCAATTAATCAAGCAGCTGAAGCAGCACTTGGTGATATAATCGGAGTTATTGAAAATGTTCAAAATCCAACTAAAACCACTTCAGTGGAAAAATCACAAGGAGGAACTTTAAAAACAACGAATGAATCTGTAAAATGTGTCGAATTTACTAACCTAAAAAAGGACATTGAAAGAATTCAAAAAAAACTATTAGATTCTAAGAAAGAAGATATTTCTAAAATATTTGAAACCTTAAAGGCCATTACATTTGCTGATGAAAAATCAACGGTTGATACACTCAATGCGACAAAGGAAAAAATCAAAATAATTGACAACCACTTTAAGGAAATTGAAAGTATTATAAATGGCGCAAGAGCAAAAGTTGATTCATTGCCCTGTAACGATCCAGATCCATTCATTGCAAAGTATATTTTTAATTCAATTCTCAAAGAATTTTCACTAACACTTGAAGAACAAAAAAAGAGGCTTAAAAATCTTATTACTGTTAACAAACTGGTTAAAGATATGCAAGAGAAAGCATCAACTGGTGGTGGAACTGACGAGTTAACATGGTGCATACCTCTCAATGAAGTTGCTGCGATAGAAGGGAAAATATCTATTTATAGTGTTACAATTAAAGAAAGTGGTTATAAATTATCTGACAGCAAAGAAATTATTGGTATAGAATCTAAAGAAGTAAATAAGAAAAGTTTGAGAGTTAGAAAATTTCAAAGGTTTGTTCCTGAAGTTTCTATTGGAACGGCATATACCTTTTTTAAATACAATACCTATGGAACGGTCTCAGACTCAACTGGCGTTCAATATGTTTCTTCTCCCACGGAAAACTTAGTGAGGAATATTAACATTACGACTATGATTAATTTTAATTACTATATCCCAGATTCTCCCATTCACCCCTTATGGCAACTTGGCGTTGGTGTAAATTCAGGTATTCCAACTTTAATGACAGGATTAGGGCTGCGGATAAGAGCAGGACAGAGAAGGCTTGCAATTACAGGAGGACTCGCAATGACTTGGATAAAAGAATTGGACAAATTAAAAGTTGGTGATAAAATTTCAGGTACTGATGATATTGATAAAGACCTTAAGTTTCAGTTTGCCAAACCTAAAGGGTATATTGGTATCCAATACAATTTTTGATTCAATTGTTCGAGCGCGTCTACAGGACGCGTTTGTTCTTATTGCTCTTGCTCGCACGGATTTGTAATCCGTGCGGTTTAGTTTTATAATTTGTACCATAAAATAGCACCAAATTAATTCAGAATTACTACTTTTAAAATAAACTACAGCAACGTAGTTTAGGTACTTAACAATAAAAACAGGCCATATGCGGATAACAAAAATACTTTTGGTGCTTATTGCATTGTGCATAGGCAGTAATATACACGCCCAAATACCCGGTTTCCGGAACAATAACCTCCTGCTACCCGACAAGCTGATAATTTCGGAGCATATCGGCTTTGATACCCTTTACGCATACACAGCAGATAGCCTAGCAACCGATAGGCTGTCAAAGCCATTCTTTGAGATTCAGAAGTATGCCGATTTTACCCAATTCCTAGCCGAAAAAGCGCTGGATGGAACCATCAAGGTTTTTGATGCCAGCCAGTACAGCGACCAATTGCCCTACTCGGCGCTTAACCCCGATAGGCAGCTGCTGCTAACCGAAATTCAGAAGAATTTAGGTGTAGATACTTTTAAGGTGCTTAACTCAGATAACAGCTACCGTTTGGCTGTAAAGGATATCGATTTTGGTGAGCTAAATTCCATAAACTTTATTGAGGACTGGACTCTTACCGATAATCCCCTAAGTTTTAAGAAAAACGTTTACGTTATTGAGCCAATTCGCAGGTACTCCCGCTACTGGTCCGATGATGAACTCGATTACCGATTCTACAGTGCATTCCGTTTCTATAACAATCAGAATGCAAAGGGTAATAGCCAAAGTCTTAAGCTTATTGCGCGGGTAAAGTACGAGTACTTTTTTAATATTGATCAGGGATTCCAGAACAAGAATTTTCAGCAGCTTGTCCAGTGCTACATGCAGAGTTCGGAAGCTGGCTACGATGCAAACTTGGGCCGCTATAATGTGAATGCTCCTTTCTTTAATGGATTTAATCAGCGAGTATTTATCCAAACCATTCTTAACAGCGCATTTTCGGGGAAAGTTAAGTCAATAGAATT
Source organism: Bacteroidota bacterium (assembly GCA_023406715.1). Taxonomy (GTDB): domain Bacteria; phylum Bacteroidota; class Bacteroidia; order Bacteroidales; family Tenuifilaceae; genus SB25. The sequence goes on from JAEXVC010000170.1 coordinate 3,326, forward strand.
CGGAAGTAACAGCCCACTCACCCCCGATGAGGTGCGCAGCAAGGTGTTTGAACCATTGACTGTTAAAGTTGAGAATTTTGACACAGGACTCATTGAGGACAGAACAGTTATAAACGATTACACATCCGAGATTATATCAGTAATATTCACCGAGGAGTGGTATTTTGATGAGACATTGCTTCAGTTTCAGAAAAAGGTAATTGGCATTTCGCCAGTGCGCTATTACATCGACCAGAATGCCGAGCAACCCATCGTAAAACGAAAGGTTTTATTCACTGTAGAGCTATAGGGTGTATAGGCTATCATTGTTCAAGCGCGTCTAAAGGACGCGTTTGTTGTTTATGGTATTTAAAATCAAAAACTTAGCCACTTAAAACCTACTGCTAGTAGGCATTTGTAAATTATTCGTCAAAAATCTTCAAAAAGCAGGTAACAAATTGACTTTCAATTCTATTAAACAATAAATAGCCTTAGGTTAAATTATCGGATTTAATAATGAGAATAGCTATTCATATTGGAAGTAAGCATAAATATTTTTAGAAAATAATAAGTGAGGTACCTAAAAGGCCAATTGAAAACTCTAAAATAGTTAAAAACAGAAATTAGAACTAAGTATATCGAAAGGTAATTATTTGAAAAAAGGTAATTCACAAATAGTTCTTAATAAATAACTAAATCCCAAGGAGGTCATAATGAAAACTATTAAAAAAAATCTATTTTTCAATGGTTTTATCTTACCGCTGCTTATTATTTTAACTGTTACTCTAGGCTTTATTGGATGTGGAACTCTAAAATCAATATCCGAAAGGTTTGATAACCGAATGGGTGAGGCTATTCGTAGCATGGATAATGCTATTGCTTCGCTATCACAACAATCTGCAGATTGGCAAGTTGTAGTGTCCAACTTGGAAAAAGAAGTATCCAAGGATATTCAATCAACTATTCGGACTGAAATTACCGATTTAACACGAAATGCTGTGCTTTCTACGGGTTCTGAAGTCCGCTGCAATGCCGAATTTCTACGCATAAAAATTCGAAGGGAACTTATTGATATTCGTAATGAAATGGCCGAGACTTTAAACGCCATTCTCGAAAAAAAATCTCTAAAACGATATCAGGTACCATTAATTTCAAAGGAACCAGCTAGACCCTTTATCTGCGATATAGTCCCATCGGCAGTAGATATGTCTCTAGATGACGGGCGTCGTCTAAAGGTTGATATTTATGGTTTTGATTTACGTTCTTTTCCTATTACAGCCAGTTATAAAACCTATGGAGTATTCAAAGGAAAAGCTAGTAGCGGTAAAGTTGATTTTCATACTGAAATGAACAAAAGATATCAGGCCGCAATTATTGCGCAACCGTTATCTCGTAATTGGCTTAGAGAGAATGTGGTAACTAATACCTATGAACTATTTAATCCGTTAAGACTTTTTGAGTACGATATTTCTTCCGCTATTTCCTTAATAAGTGATTTTCATGCAGTACTTGATTTAACTGGCTCAGGTGCAAATCTGCCTCCGAATGCTAAAGAAATATTACTTAGTTGGGATAATAAAATTCAATGCGAAATACCAATACTTATACATGAAAAAGTACTTGAATGCAATACATGGGATTCAACATTTGTCCTTCAGCCTTTAACATTTATTCCAACTGCTGTTGTCAATAGTGGATATGGAGGACACCCCGATACTGAATTTAAAGGCAATGGCCCCTGTATTGAATTTAGTATGTATTTGAGTATTGACCCTTCCCGGAAAATTCTAAACGCTACTGTATTTATGGATGCTTGGGAATGTCCTGATGATTTTTCTAAAATACATAAGGATTATACTCAGGCTATTGAAACAAAAACTTTTCCAATTGCAAAGTTATCTGATCCTGATATGATAATGGTAGGTTTTAATCTTGAACCTAGTTTATCCGATCGATATATTGACAGTAATGAAAATCCTGATTTACGCTATTACAGTAGTGCAGCCCCAGCATATAAGATTGAGTTTACTGGAGATACTCATGGAGATGAAGCTGGTAGTAGGACAGGTGCTGTAATAAGTTTTAATCCAATTAAAATTAAAGTTCAAAAATGTGGGTATAAGTAAGCCCTAGTTTTCACTTGTTCGGCTAGATCTGCAACTTAACTGTACCGAAATAGCGGTCAGGGATGGTGCAAAAATTCATATAAAGCGTAGTGTCTTGCTACGCTTTTATAATTTATACCATGATAATAGTGCATATTAACTCAGAATTACTACTTTTAAAATAAACTACAACAAAATACGTTTTTACCAGAAAACTAAACCTCATGAAAAAGACACTGACCTTAGTTCTACTACTTTCTGTTTGCCTAGCCTCCAATGCGCAGAAGAGCAAACCTATAATTAACGAGGATAACTATGTGAAATTCTCCAATAACCTTTATGTATCGGCCTACGAGGTTACCAATGGGGATTACAAGGAGTTTTTACAGAGTGTTTACTCAACACTTAAGGCAGAAGAGTACCAAGCGCTAAAACCCGATTCAGCACTTTGGACAAAAGGTTTCGAGTATGCATATAACTCCCCATTCGAGAGGGATTATCACACACATCCTGCGTATGGTAAGCATCCTGTTGTAAATGTTAGTAAAGAGTCAATGGATAAATACTGCGAATGGCTTACTGCGCAGTATACTACTTTAAAGGAGAAGAAATTCCGAAAGGTTAAGTTTAGGTTACCTAGCGAGAAGGAGTGGTTGGAGTTTTCAAGCCCGCTACCCGGAATACCACTGCCTTGGGATAATGCAGTTCCTTACTATCTGGATAAGAAAGGCAAAGTTATACCATTGGCCAATCTTGTAATTTTTGATTACTCAAAGAATCATTTGGACTCTTTTTTTGATGGTTCACCTTTTGCAGCGGTAGTAGGTAGTTATAAGCCCAATAAGTTAGGTCTGTTCGATATTATTGGCAACGCAGCCGAGCAAACCAGCGACGATAAGGTAAAAGGTGGCGGCTGGGGAAATACACAGGAGGAGAGCCATGTTAATAAAAGCCAGGACTACAAGGCTCCAAGCCCCTTTGTTGGATTTAGGGTGGTGATGGAAGTTATTGAGTAATTTCTTCTTTTAAAATATGTAGCCAGATAAGCGTAGTTTTCTACTACAATATTATTCAAAAATTTAGCACTAATTAAGGCTCTACTCGCGCGGATTTGTAATCCGTGCGGGCTATTTTTAGAAAAGTATAAAAAGTAATTGTCAGGGACTATAAGTCGACACCAGCAAGATAAACTGTAACAGTTCAGATAGTAAATATTTACTATAATTCATAGCTTCACAATCAGGTTGCAACGCTACTTTTAAATCAAATCAAAAAAGTAATATATTGAATTATGGAGTATTTAATAAGTTAACGCATTACCAGTAATTATAATTTCATATGTTTTATAGCAATTTGATTAAATGGTTGTTTTGAAACTTTTAAATTTGTCAACTTTTATTTATAAAAATTAAATAATTAATTATTAGTAATGTATGAATAAGAAAATTGTTTTATTATTTTTTGTCTGTTTTGCTTTTATAATTATGTCTTGTAAAGAAACAGATAATAGTGAAGTAATTGCTTCTATTGATGATGTAAGTAAAATTGTACTTGCTGATTTTGATGGCGATGGAGCTGATGATGTTTTTACAACAGTAGATGGGGCTGGTTGGTATGTATCGTACGGTGGAGTGGAAAGTTTTCAGAAAATAAATACATCTGCGGCTAAAATGGATGAGATAATGATTGGCGACTTAAATGGAGATGGTAAGGCCGATGTTTTTTATCCTACTCCTAATGGATTTCAAGGTGCGGGTTGGTATTTATCATCTGGCGGAACAACGCCTTGGACTAAAATCAATGATTTAACCGCAATGGTTGGAGAGGTGTATCTTGCTGATATGAATAATGATGGTAAGGATGATGTTTTCTATCCAACTCTTAATGGAAATGATGGAACAGGTTGGTATGTTTCATATGGAGGTACAACTTCTTGGTCAAAGATTTTTAATTCTGCAGCCCCAATACAAGATATTAAACTTGGTGATTTCAATGGTGATGGTGTATTTGATGCTTTTTACCCTGCTTTAACAGGTTATCAAGGAGCCGGTTGGTATATTTCTTATAGTGCAGAAAACGTATGGGCGAAATTGAATACATTGACTGCTCTAATCAATGAGGTTTTAATTGGAGATATTGATGGCAACGGTAAGGATGATGTTCTTTATCCAGCCCTAAATGGAAATGAAGGTGCAGGTTGGTATGTGTCTTCTGAAGGTACTACTAACTGGATTAAAATTAATGCTTTTACAGAGCAATTAAGTGAGGTGTTGATTGGAGATTTGAATGGAGATGGTCAAGATGATTTATTTAAGGCTAACTCAAATGGATGGTTTGTTTCATTTGGGGGTACAGCAAATTGGGTTAAAATAAATGATAAAGTAAAGATTTTAAAATAAATTTCTTAGATCTTTGTTCCTTGTTTGAGCGCGTCTAAATGACGCGTTCTTTTTTTATAGCATCAAGTTCCTTAACGCTGGCATTTATTACAGACGATGCCCATTCTCTGCTCGCGCGGATTTGTAATCCGTGCGGGCTACGTAAATAATTTGGTAAGCAGATGTTTTAATCCGAATAATTAAAATAATTTTACTCTCAATTATAACTTTTTGCACTTGGAATAGTCGAACACATTACTAACTATTAAAAAAACTACTATGAAAATTAGCCTTAAAGGATTAGCAATTCTTTTCGCATTCTTTGTTTTGGCATCGTGCCAAACATCAGTTACTCCGCCCGATGTTAAGCAAGTACCAAAGGAGCTAACCATACATGGCGATACCCGTATCGATAACTACTACTGGTTAAACGAACGCGAAAACCCCGAGGTAATAGCATACCTAGAAGCCGAGAACAATTATACCAAGACAATTCTGAAACCAACCGAAGAACTTCAGAAAAAATTATTTGCCGAGCTAAAAGGTAGGATAAAGGAGAGCGATGAGTCGGTACCCTACAAAAGTAACGGGTACTTTTACTATACTAGATTCGAGACAGGCAAGGAGTACCCTATTTACTGTCGTAAAAAAGAAAGCCTTGAGGCTCCCGAGGAAATTATGCTCGATGTAAATATTCTTGCAGAGGGTCACTGCTACTTTCAGGTGGGCGGGTTGAACGTGAGCCCCGATAACAAACTGTTAGCTTATGGAGTGGACACAGTAAGCCGTAGGAAGTACACAATCTATGTAAAAAATCTTGAAACCGGAGAACTTTTAACCGAATCGATTCCAAATACCGAAGGCTACTCTGTTTGGGCTAACGATAATAAAACAATGTACTACGTAAAAAAGGATGAGGTTACTCTACGCAGCTATCAAATACACAGGCATGAACTAGGGCAGCCCAGCGATTACTTGGTTTACCAGGAAAACGATGAGACCTTTAGTGTGTTTATCACAAAATCGAAATCGGGTAAATTCCTTTTGATTGGTTCAGGTAGCACCTTATCTGACGAGTATAGGTTTTTGGATGCAGACAAACCAAACGGCGAGTTTAAAGTTATACAACCCCGAGAAAAAGGTCTTGAGTACGCCGTTTCGCATTATGGCGACTTCTTTTACATTAGAACAAACCTTAATGCACAGAACTTTAAACTAGTTAAAACCCCAGTAAATAAAACAACCAAGGAAAATTGGAAGGATGTTATTGCTCATGATGAGAATTCTTACTTTGAGGGTGTTGAAATCTTTAAAGATTTCCTTGTTGCCGAGGAGCGTAGAGATGGTTTAAGTAAAATTCGTATTATTAAATGGAGTGATAATTCCGAGCATTATCTAGATTTTGGCGAGGAGGCATACTCCGCATATACTTCAGTTAACCGTGAATTCGATACCGAAATTTTACGCTATGGATACTCTTCGTTAACAACCCCAAGTTCTACTATCGATTACAACATGGTAACTCGTGAAAAAACAGTTAAGAAGGAGCAAGAGGTTTTAGGTGGATTTGACAAATCCAACTACGAATCGAAACGAATATTTGCAACCGCTCAGGATGGTAAAAAGGTGGCAATGTCCATAGTTTACCGAAAGGGAATTAAGCTCGATGGTTCCAATCCAGCTTTAATTTATGGCTATGGTTCGTATGGTGCAACAATAGATCCCGGTTTTAGCTCAACTAGGTTATCTTTGCTCGACAGAGGCTTTGTTTATGCTATTGCACATGTTCGTGGAGGTCAATACTACGGAAGACAATGGTACGAGGATGGTAAACTGCTAAACAAGAAGAATACCTTTACCGATTTTAATTCATGTGCCGAGTATCTTATTGAGCAAGGCTATACTAGCAATGAAAAATTATTTGCTATGGGCGGAAGTGCTG
>JAEXVC010000181.1 GCA_023406715.1 Bacteroidota bacterium
AATTAAGTTTGGAATGCCCGAGGCTGAGTATACTACCAATACCTGTATAATTGTTTTGGATATTGACTTAGATGGCGATTCTGTGCATGTTGGGGCTATTGTTGATTCCGTTCAGGCTGTGCTTGAAATAGACAATAACCAAATTATGCCTTTGCCAACCTTGGGAAGCCGCTATAAATCGGAATTTATTATTGGAATGTCCAAAATTGATGAGAAATTCATCATTATATTGAATATGGATGCAGTATTCTCCATTGACGAAATAACTAACTTAAGAGTTAATGCGGAGATTAATGCCGATAATGCAAATGTTGAAAAGATTGATTAACTCATATTAAACCAAAGCCATATATGGCAGGCGCAGATTTGAGCGATTTTTATAGGGTGCAGTTAAGCGAAGAGGAGTTCAAAAAATTAAGCTCATTTATTTACAAGGAAAGCGGAATTAGGCTTCCTGATGTTAAAAAGGTGATGCTGCAGTGTCGGTTACAGAAGCGACTTCGTGATTTGAATTTACACACATTCAAGGAGTACTGCGACTACCTGTTTAGCAGGGAGGGTGCTGATGGTGAAATAATTCACATGCTTGATGTTGTTAGCACCAACAAAACTGATTTTTTTAGAGAGCCAACTCACTTCGATTTTTTAACTGAAAAAGTACTGCCCGATTATTATCAATCGAGCAAAGGAAAGCAGTTTAAGGTTTGGAGTGCCGGATGCTCAAGCGGAGAAGAGCCTTATACCTTATCAATTGTACTCTCCGAGTTTGCAGAAAAAAATCCGGGGTTCGACTTTGGAATATGGGCTACAGATTTGTCGACGCGTATCTTGCAAACCGCTATGAATGCCGTTTATAAGGAGGATAGGGTAGAGATAGTGCCATTAACACTGAAGAAGAAGTACATGCTTAAGAGCAAGGATAGAGCAAATCCAACAGTGAAAATGGCTCCTAATATTCGGAATAAAGTGCGCTTTGGTAGGCTTAACTTTATGGACGACCATTACTCTATCTCCGAAACCTTTGATGTTATCTTTTGTCGTAATGTTTTAATCTATTTCGATAGGGACACTCAGGAACAGGTGATCAATAAACTTTGTACAAAGTTAAAACCTGAGGGATATTTAATTCTGGGGCATTCTGAATCAATACTTAACATGAAACTACCCTTAAAGCAAATAAAACCAACAATATATATTCGCTTATAGGATTTTATCAACTTAAAACATCGCATCATGTCCGAACACCTAACCGACGATGAACTCATACAAGAACTTAAGCGAAGATTTGAACAGAATAGGAAAGCGTTAAAGGAGCTTAAGGAGTTAAACAATGAACTTAAAGTGGTAAATAAAAAGCTTGAAGAATCCGAAGCTTTAAAAACCCACTTTATTTCAAATATTACCAATGAAATCATTAATCCGTTTACTTCCATTATAGGTCTTTCAAAGGCTATACTTTCAGTTGATAAGGAAAACTGGAAAAAAGTTATTTCGATGGTAGCTCTTATTCATTCTGAGGCTTTTAATCTCGATTTTCAGTTACGAAATATTTTTGTTGCAGCCAAAATTGAAGCAGGCGACATCTCTCCAGAAATATTAAGGGTTGATGTTCGAAATTTGCTCGAGAGTGTTATAGAATCATTTAAGTTTGAGTTGCGAAAGAAAAAAATGAATATTCAATTCAATTTGAATGAAGACTCCGCTGATAATCACGATAACACTTTTAAAACGGACCCTGAAAAACTTAAACTAATAATTGCCAATCTTTTAAGTAATGCAGTAAATTTCAGTTTTGAGGGTGGGGTAATTGAGATTGATGCTAAAATAAATGATAGCATACTTTCAATTAAAGTTCGTGACCATGGAATTGGAATATCCAGGGAGAATCAGAAAATAATATTCGACAGGTTTAAGAGGGTTGATTCTGGTATAAACTCACTGAATAGAGGGCATGGACTTGGTTTATCAATAAATAAGGCGATTATCGATATGCTAAATGGCCACATTGATATTGAAAGTGAGTTGGGTAAAGGGGCTTGTTTTACAATAAATATCCCGGAATCCGAGGAACCTATCGAAGGATTTGCAACTGATGCAAACGAAATGTTTTTCGATTCGGATTCGGAAGTTTTTTAATCAACATTAATGGAAGAGTTAAAGCAACACTACTTATATCCTGCGGCTCTTTTCGCTGACAAGGAGCCCCATGTGGTTAACACCATACTGGGATCGTGTGTTGCTGTTTGTTTGTACGATCCTAAAACAAAGCGTGGCGGAATAAACCATTATATGCTTCCGCTTTGGAACGGTCAAGGTTTGGCAAGTCCTAAGTATGGCAATATTGCCATTGAGCGTTTAATTGAGAGAATGATTGCACTTGGTTCTTCAAAATCGGATCTTCAAGCAAAAGTTTTTGGAGGCGGTGAAGTAATTGAAACAAACATTGCTAATTTTCAAATAGGAGATAGAAATATCAAAATTGCGCTGGAACTACTTGGTGAACATAAAATTCCTATTGTTGCAAAGAGTTTGGGCGGGAAATTAGGACGTAAAATTGAGTTTGTAACTCATACCGGAGAGGTTCGCCAAAAATATATTCAAAAGCAGCTTATTCAATCAAAGTAAATGATTTGTTATGGCAGGGAAAATTAAGGTTTTAGTAGTTGATGATTCTGCGTTGGTACGTCAAACCCTTTCGCAAATAATTTCGTCGGATCCATTGCTTGAGGTTATGGGAACGGCTGCCGATCCGTACTTTGCCGCTCGCAAGATAGCCGAGGAAGTTCCTGATGTAATTACCCTGGATGTTGAAATGCCCCGAATGGATGGTTTGACCTTCCTGCGCAAAATAATGTCGCAGCATCCAATTCCTGTAATTGTAATTTCGAGTTTAACGGATAAGGCTACAGAAATGGGAATTCGTGCACTTGAATATGGTGCTGTTGATATAATTACAAAGCCACAGCTTAATACCAAAAAATTTATTGAAGAATCCCAAATTAGAATTTGCGATGCAATTAGAGCTGCTGCAGGCTCAAAAATTACACGCCGAAAAATGGTCGAAATTCCTGCTGTTGAGCCAAAACTGTCAGCCGATGCAGTTATACCAATGACAAAAACCCCAGTAGGATCATTAACCACAACTGATAAAGTAATAGCCGTAGGTGCATCTACTGGTGGTACGGAGGCTATTGCCGATTTTTTAAAATCGATGCCGTTGGACTGTCCTGGTATTGTGATAGTTCAGCATATGCCTGAAAAATTTACCACTTCGTTTGCTAATAGGTTGAACGATATTTGCAAAATATCGGTGAAGGAAGCCCAGAATGGAGATAGCGTTCTACGTGGGCAAGCATTAATAGCCCCTGGCAATTTTCATATGATGCTAAAACGCAGTGGTGCTAAATACTATGTTGAGGTTATTGAGGGACCTTTAGTAAACCGTCATAGGCCCTCTGTAGATGTTCTTTTCCGAAGCACTGCCAAGTATGCTGGAGCAAATTCCCTCGGTGTTATTATGACTGGTATGGGCGATGATGGAGCCAAAGGACTACTCGAGATGAAAGATGCTGGCGCATTCACTATTGCACAGGATGAGAAGTCGTGCGTAGTTTTCGGAATGCCACGCGAGGCCATTAAACTTGGTGCTGCACATCAAATATTGCCCTTGGATGAGATTGGACCGTATGTAATTAAAAAGATGAGAGTGTAATTTTCCCTTCCATATTTTCTTTGCAGGCTAAATGTGACTTTAATAGATGTGATATTTTCACTATTATTTTCATTGGAATAAAAAAATCCCTATTTTTAAGACAAAATTTGGTCTGCTATGGAGCGTGAATATTCTAAACCTTTTGTAGTTAAGGCTACCATACTTGGGTTTCTCAGTGGTTTGGCGTTGATATTATTGATTTTTTTTGTAGGTGTAGTAATCCACAAACTACCTTTTACCCCCGTAGGTGTTTACGATTTACATTTAGTTTCTCCAATACTGTACTTTTTTGATTCATTTCCAATATTAATAGCTATCGCTGCATTTTTTGTATCACGATATGTTTCTGCAACAAAAACTGAGGCTGAAAAAATCACTCAGATTGAGCTTCATAGGCAGCGGAAGCTGTATAGGTTTGTTGAAAAATTAAGGGAAGGTGATATTGACGCAGATTATATTCCTGATGAGACCGATGCATTAGGTAAAGCTGTTATTAACCTACGCGATAATCTTAAAAGGAGTAAAGATGATGAAATTGGGCGTAGAAAAGAGGATGAACAACGAAGCTGGAGTGCTGAAGGAATGGCAAAATTTGGCGAAATTCTAAGGTTAAATAACGATGATATAGAAGAACTTTCATTTCAGGTAATAAGTAATCTGGTTAAGTATATTGGAGCTAATCAGGGAGCGTTCTATGTAATTGAGGATGAGGATGAAGCTGATATTCACTTTCGTATGACAGCAAGTTTTGCTTATGAAAGGCGAAAATATGCTGATAGAGTTTTACCTTGGGGAAGCGGATTGGTTGGAGCTTGTGCTCTTGAGAAACAAACAACTTTACTAAAGAAAGTACCCGATAGTTATCTTAAAATTACGTCAGGATTAGGCAAGGCAAATCCTAAATGTCTTATTCTTATTCCATTAAAGATTAACGATAATGTTCATGGAGTTATTGAAATTGCCTCATTTAATCTCTTCGAGAAGTTTCAAGTTGAGTTTCTTGAGAAAGTTGCAGAAAGTATAGCTACAACTATATCTACTGTAAAAATTAACCTCCGTACTGCAAAACTTTTAAAGGAATCGCGCGAACAAGCCGAAGAACTTGCGTTAAAAGAAGAACAGATGCGCCAGAACATGGAAGAACTGCAGGCTACTCAAGAGGAAGCATCAAGACAATCTGAGAAATTTATCAGCTTCTCCAATTCTGTGAATCATACCATGATTCGAGCAGATTTTGATGTAAACGGTAATTTAACTTACGCAAACACTAAGTTTTTACAAAAACTAGAATATACTGGAAATTCTGAGGTTGAAGGTAAACCTATTTCCATGTTTATAAACAAAAAGGATAGAGTTTGGTTTGATGATATATGGAAAACCCTCAGCCATGGTGGTAAGCATTTTGAGGGTGACATGAAATTAGTTACAAAAACGGGTAAGGATTTATGGACTATTGCAACATATACCTGTGTTCGTAATCCAATGGGAGGAGTAGATAAAGTTTTGTTTTTGGCAATTGATACTACTGAACAGAAGAAACAAAGTCTGGATTACGAAGGTCAAATTACTGCACTTAACCGCTCGTCGTTTAAGGCAGAATTTAGCCCAACTGGAGATTTAATTGAGGCTAACGATAAATTCTTGGTTTCAACAGGCTATACTTTATCTGTAGCCAAAGAAAAATCGATATTTGATTTAGTCCCCAGTTCAGAACGTAAATCAATTGAGAGAACTTGGGATGATATAATTCATGGAATCCCTTTTGAAGGGCAAGTACGCCTTGTAACCAGCCACGGTGAAGAAAAATGGTATAGATGTACGTTTACTGCAGTAAATGATATGTACGACGAGGTTGCAAAAGTTGTATTTATTGCCAACGATATTACACGCGAGAAACACATGGAGTTAGAAACCAAAATTCAAACTGAGCAATTGATGAAACAGGAAGAGATGCTCCGTATGAATGAGGTTGAGTTAAATAAAAAACTAAGAGAAGCCAGAGAAGAGGTCAAGAATCAGTTCAAGGAAATTGAGAAGGTTAAGATTCGAAATGAGAAAACTTTAGAGGGATTTTTGGATGCCATTATAACAACCGACCACGATGGAGTGGTTCAGTTTTTCAATAAAGCAGCCGAGGAACTGTTTGCAATAAAGCGCGACGAAGTGCTTGGCCAGAGTATAAGGATTTTATTCCCTGATGATATTGAAGGTCAGGATGAATTTATTGATGCTTATATAGATCCAAATAAGGAGAAAATTGTGGGCCAACGTCGTGAAATAAATATCACAACCAAGGATGGTAACGAAATATCAGTCTTAATACTTTTAACCGAAGCAAAATTAGGAAGGGAGATAACTTATACTGCGTTTATTCAAAATATTTCGGTGGATCTGTTTTAATTTTTAGTAAATATTTTTAGGAGTTGGCTTGGCTGGATTTCTTTCTTGAAAAAGATAAAACCCAGAATTACTAGTACCATTATGTGTGCTATATTTGCATAGTATATACTTATCTGTTTGAAAAACAGCTCATAACCAATTAAAATAAGAATATACACAATAGGGTATATAATAAACTTCTTATAGTTAACGTGGAATTGGTAGAATTGTCTTACAAATAGGTAAAGAAGAATAACCTGAACAAGTTTTGTGAAAAAATTTGCCCAAACAGCCCCATCTATTCCACTCTTTTTAATCAATATATAAGTGCATATAATTTGGAAAATGGCTGTAAAAGTAAGCACAATGGGGAGTAAATTGGTTCTTTTAAAGTAAAATATCGGTGTTATTAGGTAGTAATACCAAATTCTCGAAATCATTCCAGCAAACAGAATTGGTAATAAATTGAATGAACTATACAAATCCGAGTTGTTAACAATATGAGGAACAATTAGCGGTATGGATATGTAGAACAAAGGAATGCAGGCAATATTGATAAGCGCAAAAACATGGAAGTATTTATTAATATCAACATTGCCTCTTGGTTCATCGCTATTGTTTTTCCATATTTTAAAAACTTTTGGCGTGATTGCTGAAGATAATCCGTTTTGCAGAAATTCTATCACCAGCGTCATTTTAATAGCAAAATCGAACACAGCCACTTCCTTTTCTGATAGAATTCCTAGAATGAAATATCGGTCAATATTAGCAACAATCCAGTAAAGTATACTATAGATATATAGCGGTGCGCTATAATTCAGAAGATTTCTGAGAATACCTTTATCGAATTTAAATTTACTTTCACCATAAAAGTATATAAATGCCCAGGCAAAAGTTGCAAAAGATGCAATAAATCTCCCCCAAATAGGGCCATTTAGTGATTGCGGAAAGATGTATAGGCCGGAAATAGAAACAGAAACTACCAGTAAAAAATGAAAAATATTAGACCAAAAGAAAGGAGATGGCTTTTCTCTGTATATCATTAATGTGGTGTATGCCTTAAAAATTCCGTTGAAAAGCCCGGTTAATGCGGAGAGTAATCCAAAAGGTAAGTAGTGAATATTTTTACCTGGGTAGGCAAAATCAAACACAAAATCGCCAAGGAATGAGAACAGTAGGGTGATTCCAAAACCATATAGCAAAAGGAATAGGGCAGAAGTTCCTATGAATTTCTCAATATTTTCTCTACTCGTATTATGATGAATAAAATTTATACCAAGGAAGTTATCGGCCGAGAATGTAAACAGAACTCTTGCAAGTTCACTGAGAATGATATAGATGGCCAGTACTCCAAAATCGGAGGTGGAAAGCAACGTTGAGTTGCCATAAAAGGGTAAAAGCAATATACTTGATGCCAATGGCAGCGAGCCTACCACGGTGTATATAAATGAGGATTTTATGAATGATTTTGATATCAAGTTTCTGGATAATAAACTGAAAAATGTTTTTCTACTAAGACATTCCAATGACTAATTTCTGCAATAATTCTTTTATTACCAATTGTTTTTTCAGATTCAGTATTAAGATTTACCAACACATAATTTAAAGTAGTTGATAATTCATCAATATTACCTAAAGAATGCAGGTAAATTCCTTTATCTATTATAAATTGATAAGGTAACCAATTGCCTGTTATGACTACATTTCCTGTGTATAAGTACTCCTGGAACGAGCCTGAAAATTGATCGGTATCTCTTAAATGAACCATTATGTCAGAGGCTATCCTATACTTCGCTATTATATCTTTTGAAAGTGGTTTAGTTAAGGCTGTAAAACTTAATCCGTGCTTTTTTGCCGAATAAATAATTTGCTCTTTGTAATTTTGGTCACCATAAGTTAAAGGGAATACAAAATGAATTCTATCTAATTCCCTTGAGTCAATACTTTTTGTAATTAACTCAATTATTTCGATTTGGTGTTGGTCTGGATGACTGCTATAGCCAATCGTTATTACAGGTTTGTCACTAAATCCTAAATCATTTTTTAATACCTTTTTTGAATTACACTTATTTATTTCATTATCAATTGAACTCAATATTTCTAGTCCTATGGGTAAAATTCGTGTTTTTGAAAAGTAATTTTTATAATAACCTACCAAAGAATCTCGCATTTGTGGGTTTCCAAAAAGAATTTCTGTTGCAAAGTCTAGATATGGGATCATTTTCTGTCTTTGCAACGACGATCTTTTATAAAAATCGCTACCCCAAAATGAGATTACTAGATTACGTGTGATATTTTGGATGAGTTTTGGGTTTATATAAAGGAAGTTTTTATTAAAGAAGTGAATATGAACAAAATCATAATTACTACTAGCTCTTTTTAAAGAATACTTCATATAGTACCGCATTGAAAAGAATGCTGCGTACTTATTTATTCTGGAAACAAACCGTTGAAATTTGTCGAATAATAACCCGGGTGATACAATTTTTGAATAGAGGTTCTTGTCGATTATCTGGAGTTTTGGATTCGTATTAAGAATATCAAAACTTATT
>JAEXVC010000029.1 GCA_023406715.1 Bacteroidota bacterium
GCCCAACGAGCTACCAACTGCTCCACCCCGCAATACAATATTTTTGTGTAACTAATTATCTCTTTTAGCGGGTGCAAATATAGCGCTCTTTTTCATATTGGCAAAATGTAAAGGCTTTTTTGCAGAAAAAATTTTAAAATAAAACCATTTTGGCAAGATAATCAGTTAATTAATATTTAAAAAGGGATAAAATAAAATCAAAAACCAATCTTTTAAAGAACGTTTTTAGAATTCAACTATATTTGTGGTGATTCAAAAAAATGTATCCCCGTGAGCGAGAAAAAGAAAAGGGTTAAAATATTCCGTAATTTATGGGATAAGTATAGGCTAACCATATATAACGACCAAACCTTCGAGGAGGTATGGCAACTTCGCCTTTCCAGAATGAATGTAATTATTTTCTTTGGAGGCTTTGCAATTGCTTTAGTAATCTCGGTTACAGTGTTAATTGCATTTACTCCAATTAGAGAGTTTATACCTGGATACCCCGATGGTAAAACCCGAAAAGGGTACGTTCAGAATGCCCTAAAGGTGGATTCGCTTGAGAGAGTTCTAGACCAATGGCGAGACTATTACTCCAATATCAATGTTATTCTTAATGGCGGAGAGCCGCACAGTGTTGAAAGTAAGCCGGATACATCTAAACGCTATAAATCCATTGAGTTTTCGAAATCCGAGGAAGATTCATTGCTACGTATGCAAATTGAGGCAGATGAGATGTATAACCTGTCTTTCAATTATTCCGAAAATAGCAAGCAAAAAACAATATACTTTATACCACCAGTTAAGGGTGTTGTGACAAATGGCTATAACCCCATGGTTTATCATTATGGAATAGACTTGGTGGCTGCCCCAAATGAGGTTGTTCTTTCAATCGCAAAGGGAACAATTATTTTATCGAATTGGACTCTTGAAACGGGGTACACGCTTAGTATACAGCACGATAATAACTTTATATCGGTTTACAAGCACAATAGTAAACTGCTCAAACGCCAAGGCGATAGGGTTGAGGCTGGCGAAGCCATTGCAATAATTGGTAATTCCGGCGAGTTAACCACTGGTCCGCATCTTCATTTTGAGCTATGGCAGAATGGACACTCTGTTGACCCTGCAAAGTTTATTAATTTTTAGCAAGCCGTATGAGGAGCATTGCAATCCTTGGCTCAACAGGCTCAATTGGAACCCAAACACTACAAGTTGTTGAGGCTAATCCAACTCTTTTTCAGGTTGAGTTACTTACTGCCCAAAATAACTGGGAATTACTGGTGCAGCAGGCACTTAGAGTTCAGCCTAATGCTGTTGTTATTGGTAATAAAAAGAATTTCAATGCGGTAAAAGAGGCACTAGCACATACCGATATAAAAGTTTTTACAGGCAAGGAATCCATTATCGATTCCGTTAAATCAGCAAACATTGATGTTGTGCTAACAGCGCTGGTTGGCTTTGCAGGATTAGAACCCACCATTGCTGCAATTAAATCTGGCAAGGCAATTGCCTTGGCAAACAAGGAAACGCTGGTTGTTGCGGGAGAACTAATTACCAAATTAGCATTGGAGAATCGAGTGCCAATACTCCCTGTCGATTCGGAGCATTCTGCCATTTTTCAATGTTTGGCGGGAGAACATAGCCCAATCGAAAAAATTATACTAACCGCATCAGGCGGCCCTTTTAGGCAATTCACAAAAGAGCAATTGCAAAGTGTAACCTCTGCCCAGGCGCTGAACCATCCGAATTGGTGCATGGGAAATAAGATAACTATCGATTCTGCATCGCTTATGAATAAAGGCCTTGAGGTTATTGAGGCAAAGTGGCTGTTTGGGTTAAAGCCCAAGCAAATTGAGGTGGTTGTTCACCCACAATCCATTATTCACTCAATGGTACAGTTTGAGGATGGTTCAATTAAGGCACAAATGGGATTGCCCGATATGCGTGTTCCCATTCAGTATGCATTAACCTATCCTTATAGGGCAAAATCGGATTTCCCAAGGTTGAACTTTACCGATTATCCTCAGCTAACTTTCGAGAAGCCCGATACGGAACGATTTCCAAATTTGGCATTAGCCCGCGAAGCTATGGAGAAGGGCGGCAATATGCCATGTATTCTAAATGCTGCTAACGAAATTGTGGTGGAGTCGTTTTTGAGAAACGATATAAGTTTTATTGAAATGTCGGATATCATTGCCCAAACAATGGGTAAAATTTCGTACGTGCAAAATCCTAGCATTGAGGATTATGCTCAATCCGACAGCGAGGCAAGAATAAAAACAGTTGAAATAATATCACATAAAAAGTAAAAATGGAGATTTTAGTAAAAGCCGGACAGTTCCTGTTGAGTTTATCAATCCTCGTGATACTTCACGAGATGGGACATTTTTTATTCGCGAAGCTTTTTGGTGCGAGAGTGGAGAAATTTTACCTATTCTTTAACCCTTGGTTTTCGCTTTTCAAGGTAAAACGTGGCGAAACTGAGTACGGTGTGGGTTGGTTACCTCTAGGTGGGTATGTTAAGATATCGGGAATGATCGACGAGTCTATGGATAAGGAGCAGATGCAACAACCACCTCAGCCTTACGAGTTCCGCTCAAAACCAGCATGGCAACGCTTATTTATAATGATAGGCGGAGTTCTGGTTAACTTTGTTCTGGCATTACTAATTTATAGCGCAATTCTATTTACCTGGGGCGATGAGTACTTGGCAACTCGAAACGTTAAGTATGGCGTGGCCTGTGATTCGCTTGCTTTGGAGCTTGGCTTTAGGAATGGCGATAAAATTTTAACTGTAAGCGGCCGCGAGGTTGAAAATTTTCAGCAAATATCGCACGATATTCTGCTCAACGATAACCGTGAAGTTGTGGTGCTAAGAGGCTCCGATACTGTTAAGGTTAATATAGCTGAGGATAAAGTTGCCAAGTTGGTTAAAAATCCGATGATTTTTGTTCCTCGTTTCCCTTTCATTGTTGATGAGTTAAAGAAAGAGGATGTTGCAGAGAAAGCTGGGCTGAAAAAGGGCGATAAACTTGTAGCAATTAACAATGAGCCAAAACAGTTCTTCGACGAGTTTAAAACCGCATTGTTGGAATACAAGAACAAAACTGTATCGATTACAGTTTTACGCGATACCCAAACGGTTAACATCGACCTAAATGTGCCTGAAACAGGAATAGTTGGGGTTGCGCCTTTAATAGAACTCAAGGAGTTTTTTGAGATTGACAAAAGGGAGTACTCTTTCTTTGAATCTATTCCTGCTGGTATAAAGCGTGGATTCACCACAATAAAAAGCTACTTAAAGCAACTTAAGTTGATATTTAGCCCGGAGACAAAGGCTTACGAGTCATTAGGAGGCTTTATAACTATCGGAAAAATTTTCCCTTCAACTTGGGATTGGCAAGCGTTCTGGGGGTTAACTGCTTTCCTTTCCATAATTCTAGCAATTATGAATATTTTACCGATACCTGCGCTTGACGGCGGTCATGTGCTATTCCTGCTTTACGAGATTGTAACGGGTCGTAAGCCTAGCGATAAGTTTATGGAGTATGCTCAAATAACAGGAATGATTATTCTGTTGGCATTGCTTCTTTACGCAAACGGGAACGATATTGTCAAGTTATTCAGGTAGTTGTATGTTGAAATTGTTGAATTTATAGTGTTGGGAGAATATTGCTGCAATGGGCTTTAAGGTGAAAATTGGACTTACTTTTACAATTCTGTTTTGTCAACTGCTAACTTTTGCTGGAGGCGTTAAGGGAGAAAGTAAAACTTCGGATAATTGTCCGATAGTTGAAATGGTGGACGAGTTGGCTTTTTTAAGGATTTTTCCTAAAGTTGATGCTTACAGAGTGACCGATACAATTGGCAAGGTACAGGACTTAATGTACGAGTACCATATTGCAGCAATAGGGAAGCAATCGCCTATTGATTACGATTACAACCATTACGTACGGCGATATATCGATATATATACCATTGAGCGGAGAGAACAGGTTTCGCAAATGTTAGGTTTGTCCGAGATGTACTTTCCTTTATTCGATGAGTATTTGGACAAGTACCAGTTACCTCTGGAGTTAAAATACTTAGCAGTAGTTGAGTCTGCATTAAATCCAATGGCTGTTTCCAAAACAGGAGCGGTAGGGCTCTGGCAGTTTAAGATAAACACAGCCAAGATGTTCAACCTGAATGTTACTTCATATGTTGATGATAGGATGGATCCAGTTAAATCAACAGAAGCAGCTTGCCTCTACCTTCAGTATCTTTACAGAACATTTAATAATTGGCAGTTAGCTCTAGCTGCTTACAATGTTGGCCCTGGGGCTGGGAAAAATGCAATAGCACGAAGTGGTGGCGAAAAGGATTTTTGGAAAATTTACCCAAACCTGCCAGAAGCCGCTCAAAACTACGTACCTGCATTTATTGCTGCAACCTATGTTATGAAAAACTATACCAGTCATAGTATATCGCCAGCCAAGCCAATAATATCGTACTCCGAAACCGATACGGTGATGGTTGCAAAAGCCGTTAATCTTAATGTACTGGCAAAGTCCATTGATGTTCCTATTGAGATAGTTCGCTTTTTAAACCCTACCTTCAAACTCGATTATATCCCTTCCGGTTCTTCGCAATTAACGCTCCGCCTTCCTTCAAGTAAAACCAACAGTTTTATTCAGAATGAGGGTTTTATTTATGAAAATTCAAGTAAACCCAAAGTTGAAGAGTTAAAAGAATTTGCCGATAGTACGTCGTCAAAGCAAAAAGTGGTTCACACAGTTAAAAGCGGTGATAGTATGCATAAAATTGCAATAATTTATGGTTGCACTATTGAGGATATTCAAAACTGGAACCCAAAAATTGATAGCGTTTTAAGTGTTGGGCAAGGTATTACGCTGTGGGTTACTCAAAAGCAACTTGGTAAGTTAAACCAGCAAAATTGATTTAATTTTAATAAATTGTCCAGCAATACTTGACAATTTTTTTCGTTAGGATATTATGAATAAACAGACTAATACTACATATTAACTATGAAACGAACATTAATTTATATTGCTGTTATAATATTATTTGGCTCCAATGTCTCTTGTAAAAAGGGAAGCAAAGGGGAAACTAGTTATTTGCCTAATGTAACGGGAGGTGCTGGCGAAATAGTTTTAGTTTTGCCAAAACCATTATGGACCGATTCAATTGGAATTAATTACAAAGAAATACTAACACAGGAATTCCCATATATTCCCCAATCAGAACCCACTTTTGATTTGATTTCAATACCCAACGAGGTTTTTACGGATATTTTCAAATCCCATAGAAACTTAATAATTAATCAAACTTCTTCAGAGTTTAAGGAGCCGAAGTTTATTCTTAAGCGCGATGTTTGGGCTTCGCCACAAACTGTACTGTATGTTGTTGGTCCTAGTTTTTCGTCAATGGGCCGGTTCATAAAAAAAGAAAAGGAAAAAATTATTGCCATATTCGAGCAAGCCGAGAGAGATAGGGTTATTCAGAGTGCGGTAACTTATCCAGAAGTAGGGGTTGTGGAGGCCGTAAAGAAAAAATTTAATGCAACAATAAAAATTCCCAAAGGATACACCATTCGTAGGCAAACCGATGATTTTATGTGGATATCGCACGAAACACCAAAAATTAGTCAAGGGTTAATAATTTATATGTTTCCCTATAAAGAAAAAAATACATTTTCTGCAGAGTATTTAATTAAAAAGCGCGATGAGTTTGTTAGTCAAATACCAGGGCCAACAGATAGTTCTTATATGACTACCTCAATGGTTTTCCCACCAGACTTTAGTGCAATGATGTTTAAGGATAGATACTTCGGAATTTTGCGTGGATTCTGGGACGTATATAAACACCCTATGGGCGGTCCATTCATCAGTTTTTCCACGCTTGATGAAAAACGACAAACAATCATAAATGTCGAGGCGTATGTTTATGCTCCTGGTTCTAAAAAACGTAATTACCTTCGACAGGTAGAGGCTTTAGTCTATACTTTAGAGGTAAACTAGATAGAGAGGCTTTAACAAGCAAAAAAGGCTGTAGTTTACTACAGCCTTTCCTTTTGTTAATCAAGTCCTTCGTTGGGGTCGGAGCCCGTATACTCTCTACAAATCCCTCGCTTAGAGCTCTTAATAAAATCAACAATTAAGTCTCGCTCAGGAGTCTGTGCCATATTCTCAGTAATATAGGTTAATGCCTGTGAAACATTCATACCTTTATTATATAGGTTGCGGTAAACTTCCTGAATCTCACCAATTTGCTGAGCAGTAAATCCTCTACGACGCAAACCAATTATATTGATACCCGCAAATGTAATAGGTTCGCGAGCAGCAATGATAAATGGCGGAATATCCTTGTTGATTTTTGACCCACCCTGAACCATAACATGAGCACCAATTCGCTCAAACTGATGAATAAGGCTGTGTGCGCTAACAATAGCCCAGTCGTCAATTTCTACTTCGCCTGCAACCTGAGTTCCATTACCGAGTATGATTTCGTTTCCAATTTTGCAATCGTGGCCAACGTGAACATAAGCCATTAAAAGGCAATTATTGCCTATCACTGTTTTTCCTTTCGATGCTGTTCCCCTGTTAACGGTAACACACTCACGCATGGTGGTGTTATCGCCAATTTCAGCAGTTGTTTCCTCTCCACGGAATTTTAAGTCCTGAGGTATTGCTGATATTACAGCACCAGGGAATACTCGACAATTTTTGCCAATTCTGGCACCATCAAGAATTGTTGTATTGGGTCCAATCCAAGTGCCATCGCCAATTACTACATTTCCTGCAATGTAAGCAAATGGGCTAATTGTAACATCCTTGCCAATTTTGGCATCGGGATGAATATATGCTAGTTGATGTGACATTACTCTTTCATTTTAGTTATTTGTGCCATTAAAACACCTTCCACTACAAGTTGATCGCCCACAAAGCCCTGTCCGGTCATGTTTGCGATTCCTCGGCGGATAGGCTCATTAAGAACGCAACGGAACAGGATGGTGTCGCCAGGAACAACTTTGCGTTTAAATCGAACTTGATCAATTTTGAGGAAATAGGTTAGGTAATTCTCGGGGTCGGGTACTGTGTTAAGCACAAGAATTCCACCAACTTGAGCCATTGCTTCAATTTGAAGTACTCCAGGCATAACAGGCTCATCGGGGAAGTGACCTACAAAGAAACCCTCGTTCATGGTTACGTTTTTCATTCCAACTACCGAAGTTCCATCCATCGAAATAATTTTATCAATCAGAAGGAATGGGTGGCGATGAGGTAGAATTTTTTGAATTTGGTTCACGTCCATTAGTGGTGCCTGATTGGGATTATAATCAGGCGCAGTTGGCTTTAACAAGTCTTTTTTGTACTGCTTACGGAGCATTTTGGCAAACTCGGTGTTAGCCCAATGCCCTGGACGCATAGCAATAATTTTACCTTTTATTCTTGGGCCAAGGAGCGATAGGTCGCCAACCATATCGAGCAGTTTATGACGAGCTGGCTCGTTATCGAAATGTAAGTCCAAGTTGTTAAGAATACCCTCAGGTTTAACCTTAACATGTGGTTTGTTGAAAAGGTCGGCAATTCTGTCCAGTTCATTCTGAGGGGCCTCATGTTCCATGATAACTATTGCATTCTCTAAATCGCCACCTTTAATAAGGTTATTCTTAAGGAGAATTTCTAATTCATGGAAAAACACAAATGTTCGACAGGGTGATATTTGCGATTGAAAATCATCGATATGCTTAAGTTTGGCGAATTGATGTCCAAGTACTCGTGAATTGTAGTCAATCATAACATCAATGCTGAAACCTTCGTCGGGGTAAGCAACAATCTCGATGTTATTTTTTTCATCTACCCAAACAGTTTTTTCCTTTATAACGAAATAGTTACGTTCAGCGCCCTGCTCAGCGGTCCCAACTTTTGCGATTGCTTCAACAAACAGTTTTGAACTACCATCCATAATTGGCATTTCGGGGCCATTAACCTTTACAAGTGCATTATCGATTCCCATGCCCGAGAGGGCTGCCATCATGTGTTCAATGGTGCTTATTTTAACATTCTTGATTGCAATTGTTGTTCCTCTTGAGGTATCAATTACGTTATCGGCAACAGCCTCAATCTTGGGTTGTCCTTCAAGATCGGTACGTTGGAATATTACGCCGGTATTAACCTCTGCAGGATGAATGGAGACCTCCACCACGGCTCCAGTATGCAAACCTTTACCCGTAAGGGTTACTGGTTGACTAATTGTTCTTTGCTTATCAGCCATAAGTTATATTTGGTTCAACAAAACTTTTTTTATCAATACAAAAACGCCCGAAATTTACGAAAATAAATTAAACGGGCGTTAAAATCCTTTACGATTAGTTAGCTATTCGTTAATCGGGCCTTTAACTCTTCAATGCTTTTCTCGAGTTCGGCAATTTTATTTGCCATATCAGGAAGGTTTTTGTAAACGGCCATGGATCGGCGCTGTTTTCCAATTTCACTAGCAGGACTTCCTAGTAAAATCGCACCTTCCTTTTTAATATCGCCTGAAATACCTGCCTGAGCGCCAACCTTAACTCCATCGGCAATTTTGATATGGGGACTAATGCCTACTTGTCCGCCAAACATACAGTTCTTGCCAATTTTTGATGAGCCTGCAACTCCACTTTGAGCAGCCATAACTGTATTTTCTCCAACCTCTACGTTGTGGGCAATATGAACGTGGTCGTCAATTTTCACGCCTTTGCGCAGAACAGTAGAACCCATAGTGGCTCTATCGACCGTTGCGTTTGCACCAATTTCAACATAATCCTCAATAATTACGTTGCCAATTTGCGGTATTTTTTTGTAGTTGGTATCCTCGCCCGATGCAAATCCGAATCCATCGGCACCAATAATTGCCCCTGCATGTACAATGCAGTTGTTACCAATTACGCATTCCTCATAGATTATTACTCCTGGGTAGAAAATACAGTTGTCGCCAATTTTTACCTTATTTCCAATGTAAACTTGTGGGTAGATTTTTACATTGTTTCCAACAGTTGCACCTTCGGCAACGTAACTAAATGCGCCTAGGTATAAATCGGAGCCTAGTTTTGCTGTTGGGTGAATAAAGGATGGTTCCTCAATTCCATTTTTTGGTTGTTTGGATTGTGCGTACAAGTCTAATAAAGATGCAAATGCCTCGTAGGCATTGTTTACCCTTACAAGCGTTGCTTTAACTGGTTGGTCAGCAACAAAATCGTTGTTAACCAAAACAATGGATGAACCTGTTGTATATATATAAGGTATATACTTTGGATTTGCAAGAAATGAAAGAGAGCCAGTAAAACCTTCTTCAATTTTAGCCACGGTGTTAACCTTTGTATTTGGGTCTCCTTCAACTGTTCCGCCCAAAAAGCCTGCTATAATTTGTGCTGTAAATTCCATCTTAAGAATATGTTTATAAAGTGCAAAACTAAATATTTAAATCTAGATATTTCTCAACTCCTTTGGGTAACAAATAAAATATTTTTTAACCTCGTTGGAAAGCGCTTTTGCATTAAGCATATCGGAAGCCTCCGCAATATCGGTTAGTTGCCCATTGTTGTACAATATTTTTATTGATTCATCGCCTGGTTGATAAGCACTAATGCTTAGCGAGTCCGAAAAAACAAAGTAATCTGCGAACTCTTTTAACTCAGGGTAAAGTTTGATGAAACTAACACGCAAACTATCAATTTGTTTTGAATCGAAAGGGGTATTTTTTAGCGTTACGCTTAGTAATTTCCTATTAACAATCATTTTTGCTAAAGTTGATAGGACGTTGTCCTTGCTGTTCATCCAAAGTTTTGCCGATACCATGATGTCCGAATCATCGAGTAATGCAAAGTTTTGTAAAGCGATATTTTGTTTATTCTCCAATGAACCCTTAAATTCTGCATTCGATATATCGTTTAAAAGAAAATGCTTTAAGGCTGGCGATGCATCTATCTCTACACCTTGCGTTGCTAGTTCTTTTGCGCGTTTTAGCATTTTTATAAGGGTTTGTTCCGCAGCAACAACTGTTTTATGAAGGTAAACTTGCCAGTACATTAGCCTGCGCGCAATCAAAAACTTTTCGATGGAGTAAATTCCCTTTGCTTCAACCACGAGTTCATCGTCAACCACATTAAGCATCTTTATTATCCTATCGGAGCCAATTGCGCCCTCAGTAACGCCAGAGAAGAAACTGTCACGCTTCAAGTAGTCCATCCTGTCCATATCGAGCTGTCCCGATATAAGTTGATGCAGGAATCTTTTTGGATATTTATCATCAAAAATATCAATTGCTAGGGTTAACCGGCCATTAAATTCCCTGTTGATTTCCTCCATAAGGCACCGGCTAATTGTTTCGTGGCTAACGCCATTGGCAATGCTGTATTCAAGTGCATGCGAAAACGGGCCATGCCCAATATCGTGCAGCAGAATGGCGGCACAGGCGGCCTCCGCTTCGTGTTCCATTATTATTTGCCCTTTAGAGCGGAGTGTTTCAATGGCCATATCGAGTAAGTGCATAGCGCCCAGAGCGTGTTGTAAACGGCTGTGCGTTGCTCCAGGGTAAACAAGGTATGTTAGCCCAAGTTGCTTAATATTCCGAAGGCGCTGAAAGAATGGATGTTCTATTAAATCGTAAATAAGAGGGTAGTTTATATTGATAAACCCATGAACTGGGTCGTTTACTATTTTCTTTTTGTTGGTGCTTATCATATTGTAATTTTATATGTCTGATAAAAATACTGAAAAACGCTGAATATATCTAAAGTTGTCGAAATATCTATTTCTTACAATTTTAGTGCAATTATCAGAAAAAAGTTGTTTAATTGTACGCCAAGCAATAAATTTGAGGTCTAAATAATTGCCAATGGTATTTCTCTACAATCTTGGTATTCGCCTGTATATTCTGTTAGTTAACATAGTTTCTCCTTTCAATGCAAAGGCAAAGTTATGGCTTAATGGTCGCAAAAATTGGAGACAGAAAGTAAAATCTGCAATACCAAAGGGAACCGATACTGCTTGGATTCATTGCTCTTCGCTTGGTGAATTTGAGCAAGGCCGTCCGCTAATTGAATCGTTAAAAACCCGATTCCCTAACCTAAAGATAGTACTCACCTTTTTTTCGCCATCGGGCTATGAGGTGCGAAAGAACTATACTGGTGCCGATTATATTTTTTACCTTCCAATAGATACTAAACAAAATGCTAGGGATTTTATTGAGTTAATAAATCCTCGGATGGTTATTTTTGTTAAATACGAGTTCTGGTACCACTACTTACGTAGTTTAAAGAAAAAGAACATTCCAACTTACGTTGTTTCAGCAATTTTTAGGGAAAATCAGGCGTTTTTTAAATGGTATGGTGCTTGGT
>JAEXVC010000080.1 GCA_023406715.1 Bacteroidota bacterium
CCTCCAGCCAAAACTGTGTTTTTGATGGTTAGCGAGAATCCTAATTTGATAATCAAAACCATTCTGTCGCGTACACAGCAAATAATGGTTCCACCAATTGCCCGCGAGAGTATTGCAACCACGCTGGTGGATAGGTTTAACCTCGAACCCGGCCGGGCGCAGGATTTAAGCAGAATTGCCAATGGCAATTTTTACACTGCTTTGCAGCTAATGGATAGTAGCGAGAATGAGTACTTTGATTTATACCGTAGATTAATGCGCCTCTGCTATGCCAAGGATGTTATTGGTTTACTCGATTGGGTTGAAGATGCTGCAGGGCTAGGACGAGAGAATCAGAAGGAGTTTTTGAACTACTCACTTGGGCTTACCCGAGAAAGTTTGATGCTGAATGCAGGCTTGGGTGATATTTCATACTTAATGGGCGACGAGGCTGATTTTGGACAAAAATTCTCGCCATTTATTGGAGTCGATAACATTTTTAGCATTACCAATGAGTTTACGCAGGCATACGAATGCATTATGCAGAACGGAAATCCTGCAATTGTGTTTACCCATTTTGCAATGCGGATGATAAAATTAGTACCTAATAAACCATTGAAGTAGCCTGAAAATCTAGGGAATTGATTTTCGAACAACTATCAACCATCAACTGTCAACTAATTTTGCTAACTTTGCAAATTCTACAAAGCAATTAAAATGGAAAAAAGTACCAGCTCAAGGGGTGTGATTTTAACGGGAACCGATACTACTGAGCATACCGTATGCCATTCGCAGGGGTGTGCCAAGTTAAGTATCTACGATTGGGTTTCCGATCTACCTAAAACGCTGCAAACTTACGATATAGTTGAAGTTCAGTTCAAGAATACCCGTAAGGGATTTTACCGTAACGCCAATTTGTTGAATTTAACCAAGGGTGATATTATTGCCGTTGAGGCATCTCCCGGTCACGATATTGGTGTTGTTTCACTTACTGGATGGCTGGTTGAGCGACAAATGAAACGTGTTGGCTACAACCAACAAACCACTGAATTCAAAAAGGTTTACCGTAAGGCAAAGCAGGTTGATATTGAAAAGTGGCTCGAGGCTATTGCACTTGAGCACGAAACAATGATTAAGGCTCGCAGAATTGCTGAGGACTTAAAGTTGAATATGAAGATTGGCGATGTGGAGTATCAGGGCGATAAAACCAAGGCCATATTCTACTACATTGCCGACGATAGGGTCGATTTCCGTGAATTAATCAAGGTGTTGGCTGAGGAATTCAAGGTGAGGATTGAGATGCGCCAGATTGGTGCACGCCAGGAGGCTGGCCGTATTGGCGGAATTGGCTCATGCGGACGAGAACTTTGCTGCTCATCGTGGATTTCGCATTTCGATTCCGTAAGTACAAACGCCGCCAAGGTTCAGGAGATATCGTTGAATCCTCAAAAGTTAGCCGGTCAGTGCGGTAAGTTAAAGTGTTGCCTAAACTATGAGCTTGATAGTTATGTAGATGCCCGCAAGGATTTCCCCGATGTTTCGGTTCCAATAGAAACAAAGGAGGCAACCTACTTCCACTTCAAAACCGATATTTTTAAACGGATAATGTGGTTTACTAGCGACCAAGGCTCATCCGTAAATTTGGCCGAGGTTTCTGTCGATAGGATTAAGGAGATTGTTGCGCTCAACAAAAAGGGCATCAAACCTAATAAACTTATCGAAACTCGCGATATGGAGGAGAAACGCACTCAGCCTCTAGGTTTCACTGATGGTTTGGAGGAGGACAGCCTTACTCGTTTTGATGCTAAGGCTCAAAACCGAAAGAAAAAGAAGAAAAGTCGTTTCAAAGGAAATCAAAACCAACGGAATGAATAGAATTTTCGCCATTCTGATATTAGCCTCAGCAACATTTGTTGCCTGCGATAGAGGTGCTGTTTACGACCAATCGGTTACTATTCCTAACGAGAAGTGGAATGTGGATAGTTTGGCCGTTTTTACCATGCCAGTAGCAGATACCGTTTTGGCGTATAACCTTTATATCAACCTTCGCAATACAAACGATTACCAGTTTCAGAACCTATACCTATTCGTTGATGTTATTGCTCCTAACGGAGCATCAATCCGCGACACCTTTGAGTGTTACCTAGCCGACGACCATGGTAAATGGCTTGGCAAGGGCAAGGGTAAAATATACGATAATAGGTTCCTTTACCGCCAATCGGTAAAATTCTCTACCAAGGGCGATTACCGCATACAGTTACAACAAGCAATGCGCGTTGACGATTTGAAAGGGCTCGCAAATATTGGTGTGAGAATGGAGCATGAGGGGGTATCTAAATAAAAAACGGGAGTTAAAACTCCCGTCATTATTACCAGTATTTTTTGCCCTCAAGTTCGTTACGTTTTAGCAGAGGAAACTCTCCATTCTTAAGTTCTTCAAATTTTAGGATATGACTAAAAGGATACACACAAGGCTCTCCAAAGGGTATCTTTCTTACTATTTTAAATTTAATTTTCTCTTTTAATAACTTATCAATTATTTCGATTTCTTCTGGTTTTATTTTTGAATTTTCCTTTATTGAATAAGTAATCTGAATAGGTATACCATCTTCATTTATTGTAAAACCAATAATAATTCTTTTTTCACTTGTTTCTATGTCTTTTAACCTTTCAGGAGTAAAGACTTTACTTATAATATTATAATAGATTCTTTCCGAGTTTATGTATAATGAGGCACTTCCTTTTTCGTCACTTGTTCCAAATGGTAAATCAGTTTTGGAATTGTAATCCTGTCTCTGAACAACATAAATACCCGTTATTGATTCTCTACAGTTAAGTGTTGTTGACTTCGTATTTACTGCTCCCGGCTTCCATATTTGCTGAGCAATAGAGAAATATGAAATGGAATTGATCAATGATATCAATATGATATATTTTGCTGTTTTCATTTTTTTAAAGTTTAGGACAACCATCTAATAAAAAGTTAATAACCGACATTTTAGGAAAACTATCAGAGATATAGCCCCTGTAATTAGGATCCTTATCGTTGAATATTTTGATAAAATAATTATATTTTTCAAAAAATGTACTATTTGCACCATTTTCTAGAAAATAAAAAACCCAGTTTCTAAAATCCGTCCAATCCTGACCTTTAAAGTATTGATTAAGGATGGCTTCATATTCTATGCCAGACTCTATACAGTAAATTGCCTGCATCAGCTTTGCCTCAAACTCCATATTGGTGTAGCCCGCTATGCCAGGACCATACTTGTCTAGCCCTTGGTAAAACAAGCTCTGGTATGCATGCATGGTTTCCTCGTATAGGCGTGCCTCGTTTATCTCGCTCGCATTCCGGAACTGAATAGTTCCCCTAACCAGGGTATACTCGGCAAATGTACCAGTAGCCATACATGGCTTGATTTCGTACAGAATTTTTTCGGTAGCGCCTAGGATTTTATTACTTGCGCAATGGCTCCTATTCTTAATCGTTTCTCTGGTGGTTTTAATATTATCTAATTCTTGAATTGTCATACCTCTAGAACAGTCTGTCTGGGTGTTTGTAGTTTCTGTGCCCGTATCCGTGCCAGTTCCACTTCCACTTCCTCCACCACCACCAGTATTGCCACCACCAGAATCCGAGTACCCTCCACCTCCAATTTCATTACCTGGAGTAGATATGTGCACTATGCTGGTTTTGCACCATGAGTAACTGAAGTTTTGAGTTACCCCTCCGTCTGTGCTTGTAAATACATCCCAGCAGGTAACAATTCTAAGGTATTCCTTGGATTCTTCCTCTTGCGGTTTTGCAAATCGACAACCCTTACTATCACTGGAGTATAGCATCCCTTGGTATAGGAGTACAAAGTCTGATACCAAAGTGTCAGGACTTTGCGACTCAAAGATTTTCAGGTAGGTGTGGTCAACCGAATCTATAAAAGCAAAAACGGCGCTAATGGAGTCCTTTCCGTACGCTTTAATAGGGACAAAAAGCAAATTTTCAGATTTATTACTGGTTGTTTTTTCAACCTCCCATCTGGGTTGTCCGTATTTTTGGACTAAGTCAAAAATTATTCCGGTGGAGTCATTCATGGCTAGAAGATTGCTCACCACCTCATCGCGAAAATCATCCTCCTTGCGCTGGTAGTTTTTGAAGAAAATGTTCATAGCCTCCTGCGGGGTGAGGGTTGGGCT
The DNA here is from genome assembly GCA_023406715.1 of Bacteroidota bacterium. Lineage (GTDB taxonomy): Bacteria > Bacteroidota > Bacteroidia > Bacteroidales > Tenuifilaceae > SB25. The sequence continues at coordinate 4,171 of JAEXVC010000080.1, forward strand.
GCTGGGTTGTTGTACCTCATCGCGCTCGCAGCCCAAAAACAGCAGGGATAAGGCCACCCCTGCTACGGCTAACTGCCTGATTCTGGGGGGGGTAATTTTAAAAAACATAGATTATTGGGGTTTTAGGATTTACACAGCTAAGGTATAAATTTGTTTAAATGCTACAAATGTTTTACCTATTGTAACATTGAATAAACATCACAAAGCATAATCCCTGGCATAGTTTTAAACACTGGCAGCGAAAGTTTTACTTTATTTTAATCTGTTGATTTGTTTTTCTATTTTTGCGGCAACTTAATTATCAATTTTTTGTGGCAAAGAACAAACTAAGGCGATTCGCTGAGAACGAGACATTTGAGAATCTTTTTCAGCCAACCATGTCCGAAGTAATGAACGACGATTTTCATTTAAAGGGCAAATGGCGTAGTGATTACTTTAAAAACGACAACCCAATAGTTTTGGAGTTAGGATGCGGAAAAGGAGAGTACTCTGTTGGCTTAGCCAAAATATTTCCGGAGAAGAATTTTATTGGTGCCGATATTAAAGGTGCTCGCCTATGGCGTGGAGCCAAAACTGCTGTGGAGGAAAAAATGAGTAACGTTGCATTTATTCGTACACGAATTGAGCATATCGCATCGTTCTTTGCACCGGAAGAGGTGGATGAGATTTGGGTCACCTTTCCTGACCCACAGCCACGCGAGAAGAAATCGAAAAAAAGGCTAACATCGAGCCGATTCCTTAACCACTACTCAAAATTCCTTAAACCTAACGGAATAGTTCATCTTAAAACCGATAGCCAGGCTTTACACGCCTACACAAAGACAGTAATTGAGTACAATAACCTAAAGGTTAATGTTTGTACCAACGATTTGTACGCTACCGTAAAGGACGATCCAATTTTGGGTATCAGAACGCACTACGAGCAGCTATTTATGGAAAAAGGCTTTACCATAACATATATCAACTTCCAACTAAGCCACGTTGGACCATTCAATGAACCCGACCTACAAGACGAATAACGATAACTTTTTTGAGAAAGTTTACGAGGTGACTCTCCTTGTTCCTGCGGGCAGGGTAACATCATACGGTGCAATTGCGCGTTATTTAGGTTCTGCGCAATCGGCTAGGATGGTCGGTTGGGCGCTAAACGTTTGCCATACCTACCATAAATGGGTTCCTGCACATAGAGTTGTTAACAAGGCTGGACAACTAACCGGCAAAATACACTTCCCCGGAAGCAATACAATGCAGGAAATGTTAGAGTCGGAAGGGGTTAAAATTGAGGACAATACCGTAGTTAATTTCGAAAAACTTTTCTGGGATCCGAACATTGAGTTGGAATAGATGTTTATTTCGTTGATGGTTGCTCGTTGACCGTTGTTCGTAAGAATGAATAAACAGAAATATTTAATCAACAAATCTAATGTCTTGTGTCTAATATCTTGTGTCTAAAAAATAATCTATCTTTGTGCATTAATTTAAACTAAATCAAAACAATGAGTTTGAATGTTGATGGGGTAATGCAAATTTTGCAGAAAGTAATTCACCCCGAAACAGGCAAGGATATAGTAACCATGGAAATGGTTCAAGGTTTGGAAGTTGATAGGAGTAAGGTTGTATTTACACTTCAACTTACCAAAAAGAACGATCCATTTGCCTCATCCATTAAAAAATCGGCCACAAAGGCTTTAATCGATGAGTTTGGAGCAGATTTGCAGGTTGATATTACCATTATGGCCGATGTAACCCCAAAAGTTTCGCCCTTAAAGGAGAAGGCCTCTGTTAGTAAGGTTAAAAATATTATTGCCGTTGCCTCGGGCAAGGGTGGTGTTGGAAAATCTACAGTTGCGGTGAACCTAGCAGTTGCCGTTGCAAAAACTGGCGCAAAGGTTGGGTTGATTGATGCTGATATTTACGGCCCGTCAATACCAAAGATGTTCAACCTAGAGCATGCTAGACCAGAGGTTAAAAAGGAGGATGGACTAGATTTAATTATTCCAGCAGAGAACTACGGAGTAAAACTACTCTCAATTGGTTTCTTTGTTGACCCAAACAACGCACTTATATGGCGAGGACCAATGGCAACTAGTGCATTAAAACAGTTGATTCATCAAGGTGCATGGGGTGAGTTGGATTATTTGTTTATTGACATGCCTCCTGGCACAAGCGATATTCACCTTACTTTAGTTCAGGAATTATCCATAACAGGGGCGGTTATTGTAAGCACTCCACAGGAGGTTGCCTTAGCCGATGCAGTAAAGGGAATAAGTATGTTTACAAGCGAAAATATTAAGGTTCCAGTTCTTGGTTTAGTTGAGAATATGGCTTGGTTTACACCCGAGGAACTTCCAAATAACAAGTACTACATCTTTGGAAAAGAGGGTTGTAAAAAGTTAGCCGAACGTATGAAATTGCCCTTGCTGGGTCAAATTCCAATAGTACAAAGTATCCGCGAAGGTGGCGATTACGGCGAGCCTGTTGCGCTACACACCTCAATTGTTGCCGAGGCTTTCGATAAACTGGCTAACAACGTAATGGAACAGGTTACAATTCGAAACAGAAACCTTCCACCAACAAGTATCGTAAACATTCAACATAAATAATTAACCATTAATAATTTACACAATGTCAGCAAAAGAAGAAATTTTCAAGAAAGTAAGTGTTGCAATTGAAGTTATCCGTCCATTCCTTCAGAACGATGGTGGCGATATTTCTTTGGTAGAAGTAACCGACGATAATATTGTAAAAGTAAAACTTCATGGTGCATGCGGTAGCTGTCCATACAGCATTATGACTTTGAAGAATGGGGTAGAGCAGGCTATTAAGCGTGACGTTCCAGAAATCAAAGAGGTTGTTGCAATCAACTTGAATATGTAATTTTTAAATACTTTGAAAGTATTAGCTCCTAGGAAACTAGGGGCTTTTTTTATCAACTTAAATAACCTATTTGTGTAACATAATCTCAGATTAATAATAACCCTTGGGATAACCATCAAAAAACAATTTAAAAAACTTGACAAATTATTACATCGCCGTAACTTTAAGTAGTTGTACTCCAAAATCCTAGCCTATGAAAAAGATATTTGTATTTGCCCTGATGTTGATAATTTTCAATGCAGAGGCACAGGAAATGGTAACATTAAAATTTGTTCGACCTGCAAAGTTTCAGGGTTCTGCGGCTAAAATAAAAATACAAATTCAGGGGAATGAGTATGTAATAAAAAATGGAGGAGAAATATCAATAAATGTGCCGTTGGAGTATTATAAAACACCCAGTATCGATTGGCGTTACAGCCTTAGCCAGCCTGCGTCAATATTTTT
>JAEXVC010000085.1 GCA_023406715.1 Bacteroidota bacterium
CCTTTGATGTAACTGGTCGTTGGTGGTTTATTGAGAATCCTGGAACACCCGATTCAACCCTTATGATTGCCGAGCTAAAGCAAAATGGCAGTATTGTTACAGGAACAATTCTAAGCACTTCGGGCGATTACCGTTACCTTGAGGGTAAAGTATCGGGCAGTAAATTCTATTTTTCAAAGAACGATGGCGCTCAAACAATCATCATTAAGGGCGATATTGCTGATGCAAACGCAATGGTTAACGGATTGATATCTGGAAGTCCTAAGTGGGTTGCTCCATGGAAAGCAGTTCGCGATGACAATGCGAAACTCCCAGAATCCGACAAACTAGTTTGGGTTAAGAAAGGTGTTTCCACCTTTGAGTTTGCAGGCAGGGATTTAGAAGGAAATATTGTAAAATCAACTGACCCTAAATTTCAGGGAAAAGTATTAGCTGTTTTGGCCGGAGGAAGTTGGTGTCCAAACTGTTTGGATGAGGGTAGATACTACAAGGCGCTTTACGAAAAGTATGCAGATAAAGGATTTGAGGTTGTATCGCTTTGCTTCGAGGATAAAACCTTTGAGGCGGCTCAGCCTAAAGTTCAGCGTTTTGCTAAGAGCATAGGTGCGAATTACACCTATTTATATGTTGCGCCACGTGGCCGAGAGCAACGCGATTCCGTGCTTTATGCCCTTGAAGGACAAATGGCCTATCCAACCAGTATGATTTTGGACAGAAAAGGTAATATCCGCAAGGTTGAAACAGGTTTTTCTGGTCCAGGTACCGGTGCTCATTACGAGAAGTTTGCCAAAGAAACCGAGGAGTTAATTGTAAAACTACTTGAGGAGAAATAGAAAATATCGAATAAGGAATGATGAATGTAGATTTTGAAGTTGCTTTTTACTTCATTATTCAAAAATCATCATTCCTTGTTTACAATTCAATTATCACTTACTTTGCCTGCTTTTCTTAAATCCTTCAATAAGCAGCGCTATTCTGTGGATAAAGTTCAACTGAAGTGTTGCGTATAGGAATAGCGTTCCAAGCCAAATCACAGTTATGTTGAACCAGATGGTTCGTACGTATACCCCATTGAATAGTTTATATGGAGCATACAGATGCGCTCTTCCCCAAGGATGGTCGGGCTGCATATAAATTGGCTCATATTTCTGAATTACCCTATCTTCTGTCTCCAAATACTTACTTACCTCATTGTTGCGTAACACCCACTCTGCTAAAGTGGCGTTATGATTTTGTTGCTTAAGCCTATAAAAACCATCAGTTCCTAACTTTAGGGTTAGTTTGTTATAAATGCTATCCCTATTGTGAATAGCCCTTCTGGAATTGTCTGCAAATGTTCGTTTAAGGAAAAACAGATATCCAGAAAGTTCGTCAATAATAATGTCGTCTAACTCTCCCTTTTTTAAGTTATTGGTGTACTCAAAGGGAGGAACTCCTGTTGTTTTTTCCAAAACGCTGAGTTCGTTTCCTATCAACTTTAAATGCTTTGCAATTTGCTGTTGATTTGGATTTTCGGCTGAGTTAAGGCGAATACTTTCCTCAAGTTTAGCTTGCAAACGAGGAAGAAGGAACGATGATTTAAAGTTCGATTGGCTTACGGCCATATCATACTTAAAGAAGTTCCGTTCAAATCTATTGTTGGTGAATTGTTCCACGGCTATGGCTTCATAGGCCCACCTCGATGGCATTATATCAGCAATTACAGGTACATATACTTTTCTGGTTAGCGAGGGGTGTAAATTATCATAATCTACAACTGTTCCGCTGAGTAATATCTGGGGAACAAGAATAAATGGGATGGTAATATAGATTGTTACCACAGAGCTCATTGCGGAGCTAATAATCAATCCCAGTAGATTTGAAAAACAGGCGGCAGAGAAAAGCACAAGCCAATACTGAACGGTAAGCCCTTGCACCTCAATAATCATTGTGCCAACAAATACAAACAGGAACATCTGCAGAGCCGATAATGCAAATAGATAAAGAACCTTGGAGTTAAGGTAACTGAACCTGCTTAGGTTTAGGAACGATTCCCGCTCTAAAATTTTCCTATCGCCAATAATCTCCTCGGCACTAACACTTAAGCCAAGAAATAACGAAACAATAACACTCATAAAAATGAATGAGGGTAGGTTTTTGTTATTGGCAAATATATAATCCTGACCAACCGAATATTTTACAAAGAATGCTAGGATTAACCCTAGAACTATTGGTTCTAAAATATTTAGCAGCACATATTGCTTGTTGGATAGTTTTGAAAGTAGATTCCTTATGCTAAAAATTTTAAGCTGCTTTATAACGTTGGGTAACCTAAAGTTATTTTTTGGTAAAGGCTCTTTATGTCCATTAACTGGGACGTGATTTTGTATTATTTCCACGTAGTGTTCGTACCATTGCTGGGGCTGAACCTGACGGTTCGGAGTAAAGTTACCATTCTCGTCAACTTCCTTTCGTTCAATAACCTCGAGAATTTGCTCTGGATTTATGCTTCCGCAATGCAGGCAACCTCCCTCGGTTGACGATATTGGGTTTACAATTCGTTTAAAGTACGATACTGCATCGAGTGGTGCGCCTGAATAAATTGGATACCCCCCTTTATCTAATACCCATAACTTATCGAAAAGACGGAAGACCTTATCGGAAGGTTGATGTATATTGGTTATCACTAACTTTCCTTTATTTGCTTGTGCTTTTAGCAACTTCATAACCATTAGCGAGTCGCTGGACGATAAACCGCTGGTTGGCTCATCAACAAAAAGGATGGTTGGTTCACGGAGTAGCTCTAGTCCAATGTTTAACCTTTTGCGTTGTCCTCCACTAATTACCTTATTTAAGGGTGAGCCAACTTTAAGGTCATGTATTTCCCAAAGTTCCAAATCGTTCAGAACTTTTTTTACCAGAATATCAATTTGCTTTCGGGTATAGTTTCCAAAGCAAAGTTTGGCGTTGTAGAACATGTTCTGATAAACGGTAAGGTTCTCGAAAAGGAGGTCGTCCTGCGGAACCAATCCAATAATACCCTGAACGGCATGTTTTTCCAAATGAATATCGTATCCATTAATCAGAATACGTCCCCTGTGGGGCTTTTGCTTCCCTGTAAGTAGATTTAGCAGGGTTGATTTACCCACGCCACTACTTCCCATTATGCCAATTAGTTGCCCCGACTCCTCGCTTATTCGGAATGGTTTAATGCCATTCTTGCTGTTCCTGTACTTGTAGTCAATATCTTCGGCTGTTAGAACTGCTCGCTGCACATCTGCTCTAGTTCCCGAAAGGCTTACCAGAGTGCTATAGTGTATAGGCGATATTCCAAAACCTTTAATCGTTGACCCAACCTGGAACAGATAAACTTTCTCGGCAAGAACCTCTTTGCTGTCGAGGTATAGTTTTGAATCGCCATAGAGTTTAACTAGGTAACTTTGAATATCGGGTAGAAGTAAAAAGTAGATACATCCGTTTAATCCAGGTATTTCCCTATGGTTGATGTTCTTGTAATCGCAGTTTTTAGTTTCCGATAGCTTTGGGGCTCCTTTCAGCTTAACTAATCGGAATGGGTCTATACTGTCGTACTCGTTCAGCGCAACAAACCTTTTGATGAATTTAGTATCGGCAGGGTCTACATTTAGGCAGTTAGCCACTAAATCGGGTAAATCGATAAAGTTGGGATTGTTTTTAAACTTCTCATACATCTCAAAAAGTTTAACAACAATCATTATTCTATCCTCAATTGTGAGGGTTTTGCGAAGCTCAATGCAGGTATCCTTAGTTAAGGAGTCGTTATCCAGCACATCAACTTCAACGGATTGCTGTTTTCTGGAATCGCTTTTTTGCCCCTGGTAGTATGCTGCAAACTCATTCCGAAACCTTGCCGAAACATTTTCGGCCAGAAGTTCATCAACAAAAACATCTATATGGGTGTCGAAACCATGGTTAACTGCATGGGATGCTAAGATTTTAAGGAGGGTATAAATGGTTGTTTCGTTCATCGAGATTTAAAACGTTATCCTTAACACATTATTTTAGACTCACGAAAGTTAAAAAAGTTACTGTTAAAAAATGCTTTTTGGAAATTTACAACTAAAATTGATACGTTGTCAATATCTATACCAGAATGTAAGGCCAGATTAAAATAAAAAAGCGCGATTATATCGCGCTTTTGATGATAATTTAAAGAGGCTTAAATCATTGAATTTCTAATTTTAGCAACGTTCTCAACAACTGCTTGGAATTGCTCATTTGTAAGTGTGTCGCCCTGAATGGTGTTGTAAACATCAACAATGGGTTTTAAAGTGGCAATCATTTCTGCTATTTCAGCATCGGTTGAGCGAGCGTTCATTAACTCTACAATCTTTGCCAATGGAGCTTTTTGGTTGGCCATAATTTTCACAAACTCAACATTGTTGCGGCTTGTTAGGGCAATTTGTGAGGTTAGGTATAAACCTTCAACCCAACTTCCAGTAATTACCATTAACGATAGGTTATCCTTACCATTCTCAACAAGGTACTTGTATGAATCGTAGAAAGAATCGGTAATGATAAGGATTAATGAATCCTTGTTGTCAATATTCTTCTCAACACGCTCAGCAAGGTCGCGGTTAAAGCCTGTGCTGATGTTAAGTTCATCTACCATTTTTTTAGAAACCTTTAGGTAGTTCATGGTTTCCTGCTTCATTTGGTAGGTGGTTGAGTAGGCTAAATCTGCACCAAAAACACCTAAATTAAAGGCTTTTGCTTTCTCAGTAAAATACTTATTGGCATTATCAACAGGGTTGCAGATACTTAAAATATAGCTAGCACCAGCTTTATTAATCATCTGAATAACCTCAAATGATGTAGGAATTGGGTAGTTGGTAACTCCCTCGAAAGCTTGCTCTTTTGAAACGGTTTCTAGCTCTTCTGCTTCTTTAGCTTGTTTTGTTCCACAGCTATTAAGCACTAGTGCAGCTAAGGCGGTTAACGCCACGATGCGAAATGTGTTTTGGATTTTCATATGGGTTTAGTTGAAATAGTTAACGATTTTTGAATTTTGGTAAAGTTAAGAATTCCGTATTTATTAACCAATATTTGAAGAATTTGTTTTTATATACTGACATTTGATGTTAGATATCAGACTCTAGACTTAGTGTAAAGAGCCTATGATAATAATTGACTTTAAATTTTCTAACACCAAACCATTCTTTGATTTAGTCTGAACTCTTATGTCTGATATCTGGTTTCTATTTTTAAAGAATTACCCTATCTAAATCTTTTGACATTCTATTCATCAAATCGTTTAGTTGGTTTAATTTCGAGAGAATATCATTTATATCATCCTTTTGCTCACTTTTTAGGTTAGCCAAATCGTCCATTAAACGCTTAATGGCTGTTTTAAGGATTTTACTCTTGTAAACCTGAATTGCCTTGGGAACTGCCCGTTGCAGAAAATCCTCTTCGTTCTGGTCGCCCCATATTCTACTCAGTTTATACCTCGATGAAAGTATATCCACCGCCAGTTGACTTATTTGAGTGTCTTGGTGATTGATAAAATGCCGATTATCAGTTGTTTTGTTTTCTGTGAGTAGCTTTCCGAACTCATCAAAAATTTTCTTATAAACAAGGTTCTGAAACTCAAGTTCGTCGTTAAGTATTTCATCAATAATATACTGTGCAACAGTAATGGTTATCTCCTGCTCTTCAAAATCGTCGGTTTTGTGATGAAAAAGCACCTGCTCGCCAGAGTTTAGAAGGAATGCGATAATTTCGCGCTCCTGCTCCTCGCAGAATATGCCCGACACGTAGGAGGGTAGTCGGGGTGTTTCCTTTTCTCTGGTTTCGAACGATTCCCGTTGAATGAGCTGCTCGAACTTCTTTTTACGTTGATTGGTTACCTCGGTATAAAGCACGTCCTCCTGTATATCCATTATTCGGGAACATTCTTTTATATAGATTGAGCGGGTAATTGTTTCGGGGATTACGCTTATTGAGCGGACAATATCATTAATAAGGCTTGCCCTCTGAATGGGGTCGTTCTTGGCCTCATCGAGCAGTAGCCTTGCCTTGAACTTTATAAAGTCAGTCTCGTTCTTATCCACATAGTCCAAAAGTTCGGTAGAACTGTGCGAACGCGAGAAACTGTCGGGGTCTTCGCCCTCGGGCAAAAGCACAACCTTTACGTTGAGTCCTTCCTCCAACACAAGGTCAATCCCTCGGAGCGATGCTTTAATACCAGCGGCATCGCCATCGTAAAGGATTGTTACGTTTGGTGTAAAACGCTTAATAAGCTTAATCTGGTCGTGCGTGAGCGATGTTCCAGAGCTGGCCACAACGTTTTCAATCCCAGCCTGATGCATCGATATAACATCGGTATAGCCCTCAACCAGAAAGCATTTATTCTCCTGGGTGATAGTCTTTTTTGCCTGATAAATTCCGTAGAGGATTTCGCTTTTATGGTAAACCTCACTTTCGGGACTGTTGAGGTACTTGGCAATTTTCTTGTCGGTTTTAAGAGTCCGACCACCAAAACCAATAACGCGTCCGCTAAGGCTGTGGATTGGGAACATAACACGTCCCATAAACCTATCGAAAGTGCTGCCATCTTCACGTTGAATGGTTAAACCTGTTTTTACCAGGTTGTCGAGTTTGTAGCCATCGTGTATTGCAGAACGCGTGAAAGCATCGCGCTGTTCTAAGCAGTAGCCAAGTTGGAATTTCTCAATGGTGTTGTTGTGGAATCCCCGTTCCTTAAAGTAGGCAAGCCCAATGTTTTTGCCATCGGAATGCTTGTGGAGCATATCGCTGAAGTAACGCTGGGCATAGGCATTAACCACCATTAGGCTTTCGCGCTCGTTCTTTTGCTCTATCTCCTCGGGTGTAGCCTCCTTCTCTATAACCTCAATGTTATACTTCTTTGCAAGAAATTTTAATGCATCAACATATCCAAGATGCTCGTGCTCCATTATAAAGTTTACAGCATTTCCACCTTTACCACAGCCAAAGCACTTAAAAATCCCCTTTGAGGGGCTAACCGTAAACGAAGGAGTTTTCTCGTTGTGGAAAGGACAATTCCCTAGATAGTTGACCCCGCGTTTACGCATGGTAACGTAATCCTGAACCACTTCCAGAATATCCGATGCGGCAATTATCCTATCAACAACGTGTTGGTCAATCATTTACTATGAATTGCATTGTAAAACATAAGGAGTGTAAAGATAGAAAAACCAAAGGTTATTTGGTGAGAAATTTATGAACAGGAAAAATCTCCATCATTTTAGTTATTATTGTAAGCAAATTCGGTGCTTATGGAATGGCGAATTATCAACAGTAAAAACAGTATCTACTTTTTAGTACTATTCTTTTTTCTGCTCTATGCATTTGGCGCAACTAACAATAGTTCATTGGATGCTTGGGCTTATGCGACTGATGTTTCTAAAGGCGATAACCTTTTCGCTCCGCACCATCTTTTTTATAGTCTGCTAGGCTACTTATGGGTGGGAGTCATTAATATTTTTATTGATGCTGATGTTTTGCTTCTGCTTAAACTGCTTAATGCTGTTTTTGCGGCTGCTACACTGTTTATTTTATTCAGATTTTTAGGTGTTTTTAGCAATAATCCCAGAATTAACTTACTGTTAGTTGCCTTAGTGGGAAGCAGCTGGGGAATTATGCGATTTGCCACAGAGAACGAAACCTACATTGTTCCACTGTTCTTTTCGTTGCTCGGGAGTTTTCTCCTTATAAAAGGTAAAAGCAAAAAGGATATCATATTTTCTGGCTTATTTGCAGCGTTGGCTACTCTTTTTCATCAGGTAATGTTTTTCTGGTGGTTTGGGCTAATGTTATGCCAAATTTTTAAACGAAACTTTAAAAATGTAATACTATTCGCTCTTCCTGCGCTTATAGTACCTATTGTTTACTCTTTGGTAGTTTACTTTAAATATGAAACCTTAAGTACTGACTTGCTTTTTCGATTTGTTTTTTCCGATTACTATAGCGGTGCAGCAAGCCTTGAACTGGGGGCAAAATCGATATTGCTCTTATTTATTGGTGCTATTAGGTCGTTTGTGCAGGTTCACGGGTATATTGGCAATCTGTTGATTGAGAGTTATTGGTTCTGGATTGCAGGATTTATTGCTGTTGTAATGATAGTGAGTGGTTTATTTGTTTTAGTAAGAAATTTCAGATTTTTAAATTTGAAAAAGAAACCAATACTTTGGTTTTACTTAGTTATTGCTTTATTTCAATTGGCTTTTGCGCTTTTAGCAGGTGGAAATTCAGAGTTTTTGGTTATGCTCCCAGTCTTAGTGGCAATAATCCTTATCTATGTCGAAAACATTAGTAACGCGGCGTTGGGGTTAATTGTTGCTGGTATTTTTATTTGGAACACTAGTTTTGGATTAATACCCTTAAAGTATAAAACCCTTGATGGAAGTAGTATGGTTGTAAATCATATCGCAAGCAATTCTAAAAAATCTGTCTATATTCTTTATAGTTTACCCAGAATAGAGAATGAGTTGAACTATAAAGGAGTTAAAAACAACTCAATTCTTATTAAGTATAACCAGCAAGGAGTTTCAATTGCCGATACCATAAATGTGCTGTTAAAGAATGGTTATTCTGTTTATACAGATGTTTACAACCGCCCCAAAACATTATCGCGCGAGAATATGGTTTTTGATTTAAATGATATTCAGCGAGTTTTTGAGAATTACAGGATTGAACCTACTGATTCGGTGAGGTCTATTTCTGGTGAGTACTATTTACATTCAATATGTTCAAAAAATAATAATTAATGCTGCGATATGCAGTTGAGTTCAATGTATAAAAGTTAAGTTGTGGAAAGATTACTTAAATCGGATTTGTTCATTTTCTCGATACTTATTATAGGTTACTCTTGTTTATTGTTATTCAGGCTTAATTTAGATTTGTGGAATGACGAGATTTATACATTGAAGAATTTTGTGTTAGTTCCAATTCCTCAAACAATTACAGACTACCACGTACCGAATAATCACAGTTTTTTTAATCTGCTTAACAACCTCTACTTAAGGATAATTAATGTAGATGATATTAATATTTTGCTCGATAAGCCATACTTAATTAGGATACCCCCCCTTTTATATACAATAGTTGCATTGATTATTCTGGGTTTTATTGGTAAAAGATTTTATAACACAAAAGTTTCAATTCTGGCTATCTTAGTTTTAGTAACGTCTATCCCTTTTTTCAATTTTGCATTGCAAGTTCGAGGCTACAGTTTAAGCATAATGTTAACTGTTGCATTGTTTTACTATTACCTAGTTTACTTAAGGATAAAACAAACTAAAGCATTGTTTTACATTGGACTGTTTGCTGCATTATTATTCTACACATTACCATCCAATTTGTATATCTTACTGGGATTTATTGGCTGTTCAGGTTTAGAAATTTTGTTTCTACTAATAAAACATAAAAGTGAAACTATTCAGCAAAATATTGTCCGACTAAAAAGCCAACTTCTCCTTGTTGCATCATTTGTGTTGGGTGTTTTGTTGGCTCTATTGTTCTATTCGCCTGTTTTAAAGGATGTGTTCTTCAATGATTATGTTTCCTCTAGCCATAATTTTGATTTCTCGGTTATTCACTCCTTGCCATTAGTACTTAAAAAGTTTCTATCGGGCAGGTGGTTTTTGTTGATGTTTTTTGCAACTGGGCTTCTTTTATTACTGCTGAAATTTAAAGGTTCAGAGGCGTTGCTTAAAGATTTGTTGTTGATAACAGTTGTAATTATTACACCTTTTATTCTTGGATTTCTTAGAGGAATGCCTGCCCCAGACCGAATTTATATAGTGCTAATTCCTTTTTTTGCATTAATATTAGCCATTGGGATTGATATTGTTTTATCAAATGCCTTAGTAAGGCGATTTTCAAGCCTAGTAATATTTTTACTAGTAGTTGTTTCGGTCGTTACTTTTGTAAGCGAGAACAGAAAAGTCCGCACTGCAGTAACCGATAGTATAGCTGGCGATTACAAACTTCAGGATTTATATTACAATTATTACCTTTGGAATTACACACCACATAAGGATGTGGAGCAATTTAGAAAACTATGCTATAACGACTCCTCGTTGGTTTTGATTGAGGGAGCGGAGCCTCACGACTTGCCATACTATTTAAGAAGATTTGGAATCCATTTTTACGAGGAAGATTCTTTCGATTCATGTTTAATGTCGATTTGCCAAAAACAGAAACCCGATACATTTTACGTTTTTTCTAAACGTCCAAATACATTGCTAAAAAAGGTAAATGAGCAGAAATGTTCTTACGTAGGAACTTACATCAAACAAAACTTAACCTACCACAATGTTTTGCAATTCATCAATATTAATTTGTTAAAACTGAAAGTTGAACAACAATTTTTGCATTTAGATTCTACCTATGGCGATTCTATTCGCTATTTATTTGATACTCCTTTTAATCTAATAGATTTGACTCATAAAACAGGACAAGCTTTGCATAACAAAACGTTAGTCTCAAATATTTATGAACTAGAAAACATTACACCAAGCCATATAGCTTATTTTCGGAATGAATCGATTAACGAATCTAATATTGAGGATTATCTAAAGTTCAAATACCGTAAAATTTATTCTAATTCAAATAAGCCAATATCGGTATCTGTTTATCAGAGAAATTTAAAAACTACGGGAAACACAGCGTTCTTTAATGACTTTGAGCATCATAACACCATGTGGGGTAGTAGTGAGTGCAAGTACGATTCTACAAACTTCTTTTCTGGTACGAGGAGCCTTTTTGTTGATTCGGCTAATGTTTACAGTTCTACTTTTAGTGTTCAGTTGTCTGAGATAACTAGTTTGCGTGCTGAATTAATTGTAAAGACAACATTTAAATATAAATTCATTAACAAGTCTAAGGCTAATGTTGTCTTTCATGTTTCACGAGGGGAAAAAACTATTCAGTGGGAAGGAATGGACCTCCTTAGTTCAGAGCCAAATAAGTGGGAAACAGCAATAATGCTTAACAAAATTACGAAAGATGCAAAACCTCAGGACTTGCTTAAAATTTACATATGGAATCCGAATGGGGCAAAAATACTGCTCGATAATTTCAAAGTTGAGTTTTTTGAGGGAAAACCTTAGTTTAAGCAAACTTTAAACAAAAACCTAAGTAGTTGATTTTTGAAATTGTTATAAAAAAAGAACCCAATTATTAGTTGAGTTCTCTTTTTGATACTATTTCTTGGTAGAATATGAGTTTAACTAATGTCCACCACCTTGAGTAATAAAACTACCAGAGATAGATATCTCCTTTGGAGTAACGCTAAGAACAGGTATTGGACTCTTGCTTAGCATTTGTTGTGCATAGCTGCCCAAAACAAAGTCGCTAAGTGCTATATTTTGCTCAGTCATAATACTTACCATATCGGCGTTTACATCCAAAGCGTACTCAATAGTGATATCGGTAATATTATCGCCGCGGAGGCTGGCTGTTTGGAATCGGATATCACGTTCCTTTAGGTAATTGCAAACCTGTTTGATGTATGCATTTAGTTTAAGGTCAATCTCGTCGGTTTGGAGAGTGGCTACACCAATTACGTGAACCTCGGCATTAAATGCCCTAGCAATCTCTGCTGTTACAGGAACTTTTTGTCGGGTATCGGTTGTAATGTCAATTGGTAGAACTATCTTTTGAATATCGCGGGGCATTGAGCCGTGGCGAATTGTTATTACAGGATTATCCGTGGCCGAAATAATGCGGAACGCATTGCTCCCAATAAAAAACTCCTCGAAGCCTGATGCTCCATGGGTTGAGCAAATTATCACAGAATTATCAAACGCATGGGCTTGGTTTACAACCTCGCGGTATATTTTTCCTTTTTTTACAATATAGGTAAGGTTTGCGCTTTCAAGCATTTTGGGCGAGTACTCTGCCACAAGTTCTTCAAACTTTTTTTCGGCACTTTTATGTTCCTCCTCAAATCCACCGGGTGTTAAATCGGTGGGGTATTTCTGAACGTAAACCATTTGGATGTCGCAGTTAAACTTATTAGCAAAGGTTATTGCTAGGCGTAATCCGTTAACAGATTCTTTCGAGAAATCGATAGGAACAATTATGTGCTTCATGGCTTAGGTTTTCTGGTTAGGTGAAAGCAAATCTACATCAAATTAAGGAATTATTCCAAAAATTGCAGGAAATTTAAAGCACAATAGCCAGAGATGAGTCTCTGGCTATTGTTTTACAAAATCTTTAAACTATTAGAATCCAGCATCCAAGCTACGGATAATCCCTGCCGCCTCCAATGCTTTTCGTAACGAAGCAACATTAACAGAAACAACTACGGCTACCTTGTACTCTTTGCCAACGCGAACAATGTCCTCGGCAGCAATAGCGCCATTGCTGGCTATGTTGGCATACTTTAGGTATTCACCGCCAGTTTCGAAAAACTTATCGAAATAGGATGCCTTTTCCTGTTGAACGCTTGCGTTGCTGACAAGGGCAACTTGTCCTGGAATGCCTGGTTTTCCAGCAAATCCCTTAAATATTACACCATGAACGGCGTTCTTTTTTGCTCTATCCATTGGGAGTTTTGGGTCGCTGGTGTATGTCCACACTTTAACAAGGTATGTCCCTTGAGTTCCTGTTGGCATAGCTTCAAGCTCATACCTGAAACTTTTTGTGTCGGCATCGGCCGCTTTTTTTGATGTTGCACACGATGTGGCAATTAGGGCAACTAGTGTTAATGTGCCAAAAAATAGTTTAGTCTTCATATTACATAGGTTGTTTTAAAGGATTACTATTTAATTTGTCGGATAAGCATTCCGGGGTAGAATTTTCCCATACCCTTAAAGATAGTTTTATCAACTAAAGGAGCGGCGGTAGCTGTACTATCGGCTGCTACTTCCTCACCAGCCATATAGCGGTTATCCCAGATTGGCTGGTCAACCCTAACAACACCTTTTCTAACATATTTTGTTCTACCTGATTCATCAATTGTTTGCTCAAGTACCTCGTAACGGTCTCCCTTTTCCAAGCCCTCTTTCAAACCAATCTTGGCAGATATTGGGTCAACCTCATATAGCGGAGTTTTAGTTTTAAACACATCGTGGGCACGTTGTAGTTTTGCAATAACAGCGTCAATGGCCTTAACTGTTGCTATACGAACAAGTTCATCCTCAGATTTTGTTGTAAATATTGACGATTGAAGATCGGCCCAGGCCTTATCGAATCCTACAAGTTCAAGTTTAAATAGGTCGGTGCTATCAAATGCTTTTGCACGCTCGGGCGAACTGTCGTAGGAGTCGTTCCACATGTCTTGGTAGAATACAGCGGCAATAGAATCGTTCCAACGTAATTTGTAAAGGTAAGAGTTGGCCTGAATCACGTATCCTTTTGAAGCCACATCGGCAGCGGTGGAGCCTATGTCGGCAATAAATTTAGCGTTTTGTCCACCAAATTCTTTTAGTAATGATAATCCGCGTTTTGCTGCGGCCATAACCTCCTCTTTGGGGATATACTTAAAGCGAGTAACCACAACAAAAGTATTGGAGATTAGCTCTTCGCCAGCATCGGCAAGCATTGCTTTGCCTCTAACACTCGCTTTTGCTATACTTGCCTGCATTTCTGTAGCATCGTATTGACCTCTTTCGCCAATTAGGTTCATGTTAAAGTTTCCTTTTTCATCTCGTCCGTACCATTTGGCAACAATTTGTTGAGGAATTTTTTTTTCCTTAAAGAATTTTTGAATGATTTGTGGTAAATCTTGCGTATCGGTTGTATCAACAAGTCCACCAGAAGTATATGAAACTAACGATTTTCCAAAAGCATTGCCACCACCTTTCTTTTTAGCAACTTTTTCTTCTTCTGGAATAGGGTAATCTTTTGGGTTGAATGACCGGATGGAAATATTGTGGTCGTTAAACTTTTCGGGAATAGGAGTAGAGTTAAAGCTTCGCTTAATGGTGTCTGCTTTAATAAGCCCTGCATCATCAAGCATAATTGTATAAAGCGAACTTCTTCTATATGTGGTGCTCTGTAACTTGTTGTCGTCTTTTTTAATTTCCTGAGCAACTACAGTTGCTGTAGCCAGCATTAAGATTGCTATGGCTATTGTTTGTGTTATTTTCATAGTATTTTGATTGTAATTTGACTTATTATTTTGAATACCAATTTATCAAAAAAAACAAATTGACTCCAAACCGAATGGCTGAATTTTGACAATACATAAATTATTTGGGGTGTAGTTGTTGATTACTAATGTGAAAAGTTAATCCCAGGTAAATTTAACCGAGAAATTTTGTGGGTTTGTACCTTGAGTTTTTTGGAATGTTACGTTTTTGCAATTTACAAGTTCAAGGGCCTTAATGCACCAACCAATAGTCCTATAATCTAGTATCTCGCTCGATTTATGTAGTTTGGTGGCTGTAAGTATTATAGATTTTTTATTTACTTCCGATATCTCAGCATCAACAGGCCTGTAGTACATTGAAATAATCCGTTTGGCCGCTTTCATTAGTGACTGGGGGCTCGCAACAAGTAAAAAAACCTTGTAAACACCTTTTAATCCAAAGTCGGCACTGAACTTTCCTACTTCTATTGCTGCTTTTTGCTCATTTCCTCCAAAAAACACATTCGCAATGGCCTTAAGCGGGGTGTAGTAGTATTTCTCCACATCGAACCAA
This sequence comes from Bacteroidota bacterium, assembly GCA_023406715.1. GTDB lineage: Bacteria > Bacteroidota > Bacteroidia > Bacteroidales > Tenuifilaceae > SB25. The sequence goes on from JAEXVC010000085.1 coordinate 14,655, forward strand.
TCCGAGGAGCTAATTACTCCACTGTAAAGCAACTGACAATCGCTAGGAAGTGTGTTAAACCAATCATTGTAACGTTCTGGATGTTTTTCTTTCACATACGTTCGGGTCGAAATTAATCCTGTACCCTTAACCTCTATGCCGTTCATCGTTGTTGCTTTTAGTTCTCTATGCAATTTAGGTATATTTTTGAATCGATATCTAGGGTTTAATAATATTTATTGAAATTGAAGAGTAATCGTAATAAATTAAATGCATTTAGTATGTAACCCATAATTTAGTATTTTTGTGACAAATTTTTATTGATATGGATATTGTACTTAGCGGAATACGCTCTACTGGAAAACTGCACTTGGGTAACTATTTTGGTGCTTTGCAGAACTTTGTTAAGATGCAGCACGAGAACAAGTGCTACTTCTTCATTGCCGATTACCATTCACTTACAACACACCCCACTCCGGAGGATTTGCACGGGAATGTTAAGCAGGTTTTGGCCGAGTATATTGCCTGTGGATTAGACCCAGAAGTATCAACTCTTTATATCCAAAGTGATGTTCCTGAGATTCCAGAGCTATATCTTTTGTTAAACATGAATGCTTACAAAGGGGAGTTGGAGCGTTGTACTTCGTTTAAGGAAAAAATACGTAAACAACCCGACAACGTTAATGCTGGATTGCTTACGTACCCAACTCTTATGGCTGCCGATATTCTTATTCACAAGGCGCATAAAGTTCCTGTGGGTAAGGATCAAGAGCAGCATCTTGAGATGACCCGTACATTTGCCAACCGCTTTAACCGCATGTATAATGTGGAGTATTTCCCCGAACCAGTTGCCTATAATTTTGGTAAAGAGCTAGTTAAAATACCAGGACTAGATGGGTCTGGCAAAATGGGAAAATCGGAAGGTAATGCAGTTTACCTATCCGATGACGCTGAAACTATCCGCAAAAAAGTTATGAAAGCCGTTACCGATTCGGGACCAACTCAACCCAACCAAGAGAAACCAGAGGCCATTCAAAACTTATTTACAATAATGAAGGTTGTTTCCACACCCGATACCTATCAGTTTTTCAATGATAAGTATAATGCATGCGAAATCCGCTATGGCGATTTGAAAAAACAGGTAGCCGAGGATATTATCAAGGTTACATCTCCCATGCGCGAGAGAATTGAGGCAATACTTTCCGATGATGACTATTTGAGGAAAGTGGCAAAAATGGGTGCCGAAAAGGCCCGTGCCAGTGCATCGCAAACGATTAAAGATGTTCGTCAGATTATAGGGTTCAGACAATTTTAAATTGGAAGCCCCGACTAGGGGCTTTTTTTATGCGTGTATCCCACGTAAATTTTGTTGTGAGCTTTTGCGTATAGGGCGTAAGCGTAAAACATAACAAAAAAGCCCTATTTCTAGGGCTTTTGGTTTAGTAGCGGGGACAGAGCCAGTCCGCTATCCAGCGGAACTCGAACCTGTGTCCGCCGGCT
>JAEXVC010000145.1 GCA_023406715.1 Bacteroidota bacterium
ATCCTTACCTGCACTAATTAAGGCTAATAGAATTCAGGAAAAGGTGCGTGCGGTTGGATTCGATTGGGAAGAGCCGAATCAGGTTTGGGATAAGGTTGCTGAGGAAATGGAGGAATTAAGAGTTGAAATAAGAAAAGGTAACGCCGAAAAAATGGAGCAAGAATTTGGCGATTTTCTATTCTCGATGGTCAATGTGGCCAGACTATTCAATATCGACCCCGAAACTGCTTTGGAGCGCACAAACCGAAAGTTTGTGAAACGATTCAACTACCTTGAGTCAAAAACCATTAAGCAAGGTCAATCGCTCAAGGAAATGACCCTCGACCAAATGAATGTTATTTGGGAAGAGGCAAAACAGTTTGATAAAGAATAGTTGTTCGTTGATGGTTGATTGTTGTTTGTAAATATTTCTTTTAACGTCTCACGTTTAACGTTTTACCGGTTGCTCTACTACATTACCAAAAAAGTCTTATACAGTTTCCTCATCGTGTTTGGGGTGGTATCGCTTATTTTCTTACTGTTCAATATGATACCTGGCGACCCAGCCCGAATGGTTATGGGGCAACGCACCGATTCGGCATCGCTTGCAGCTGCTCGCCACGATTTGGGATTGGATAAACCACTAGGCTATCAGTACCTAAAATACCTAAACGACTTTTCGCCAATATCAATCCACAACCCAAGAAATCCCGATAGCTACATTTATCTCGATAAAACTTTGTATACAGGAGCCATTAGCCTAATATCATTTGGGAAAAGCAGAGTTCTTGTGCTGAAATTTCCATACCTACGCCGCTCATATCAAAGTAAAAAAACAGTTACATCGATAGTTGGCGAAACACTTCCCAACACATTTATTCTGGCGCTTACATCGATGATTTTTGCAACTATCGTGGGGATTTTTCTTGGAATAATTGCAGCTATAAAAAAGGATTCCATCTTTGATAAAAGTGCGTTGATATTTTCGGCGTTCGGAATGTCGCTACCCTCCTTCTTTGCGGCAATACTCGTGGGCTGGATTTTTGCCTTTTTGCTGGGTAAATACACAGGGTTAAACCTAACAGGCAACCTTTGGGTAGTTGACGATTTTGGCGAGGGTATTCACCTTCAACTCAAAAATCTTATTCTCCCAACGCTAACATTGGGATTGCGTCCACTCTCAATTATTACACAGTTAACCCGCAGTTCAATGCTCGAAACGCTAAGCCAAGATTACATTAGAACAGCCAAAGCCAAAGGTTTAAAATTCAGCACAATAATTCGCAAGCACGCCCTTAAAAACTCATTGAACCCAGTTGTAACAGCAGTTTCGGGTTGGTTCGCCTCATTAATGACAGGTGTAATATTTGTGGAGTATATTTTTGGCTGGAAAGGGCTGGGCTATGTAATGGTAAATGCCCTTAATAGTTACGATGTTCCGCTGGTTATTGGCTGTGTGGTTTCTTTATCGTTAATTTTTGTGGTTATCAATCTACTTGTCGATATTCTCTACTCTGTACTCGACCCAAGGGTTAAATTTAGTTGATTACTTTCAGTGAACTCGCAAATAACGCTCGATTGTTGTTTGTTGTTCGTAAAACCTGAAAAGTGAATCGAGAAACATTCAACACCCTTAACAAATAGCCTGAAAACTAAACCCTTAGAGCAAAACCTCACATTTCTTCCTTTTCACTTTTAACTTTTAACTTTTCACTCCTTATTTTTTCGTAATTTTGGTACAATTCATTTCTTAACTAAATTTCAACTTAAAGCATTATGAGAAAGAAGATTGTAGCAGGAAACTGGAAGATGAACACAATGCTTCCCGATGGTTTTAACTTGGCAAAAGAGGTAATTTCTAAATCGGCAGGTGTTCCTTCCGATGTTGAACTTATAGTGATTCCGCCATTTACACATTTAAGCGAAGCGGTTAAAATAACCAAAGGTAGTCGCATAAGAGTTGGTGCACAGAACTGTGCAATGTGGGATAAAGGTGCATACACTGGCGAGGTTTCTGCGCTTATGCTCAACTCCGTTGGTGTTGACTATGTAATTCTTGGTCACTCAGAGCGTCGCGAGTATTTTGGCGAGGATAACCAAATGCTTTTCAAAAAAATAAATCTTGTTTTGGCGAACTCACTAACTCCAATATTTTGCTGTGGCGAAAAACTGGATGAACGTGATAGCAACAATCACTTTAAGGTGGTTGAGCAACAGGTAAGTGAATCGCTATTTGGCTTAACTGCCGAGCAGATGCTTAAAGTAGTAATTGCCTACGAGCCTGTTTGGGCAATTGGTACCGGCAAAACAGCCACTTCAGAACAAGCTCAGGAGATGCACGCATTTATTCGTCAACTTTTAACAAAAAAATTTGGGGCAGATGTAGCCAACAGAATAAGCATTCTTTACGGCGGAAGTTGCAAACCCTCCAACGCTGCTGAGATTTTTGCAAAAGCCGATGTTGATGGTGGCTTAATTGGTGGAGCATCGCTTGTAGCCGATGATTTTATTGGAATAGCTAAGGCATTTTAGTTGTTTGTTGATAGTTGTTCGTTGATAGTAAAGGCGAACCTCTAGCACCCTTTTTTTCTCTTTTAACTCTTAACTTTTCACTTAATATGAGTTACACAGAACTAGTAATCAGCGTAACACCTCCAGGCGAAGAAACCAACAGTATTCTCATTGCCCAACTTTCCGAGTTGGGCTTTGAAAGTTTTATGGAGGACGACAAGGGATTTCGGGCATACATTAAATCCAACAAGGATTTTTCGGCAGAACAGGCAATCGATAGTCTATTTCTACCCGAAGGCGTTTCTTTGAATTTTGAGGTGAATAGCATTGCCGATAAAAACTGGAACGAGGTTTGGGAATCGAACTTTGAGCCAATTCTAGTCGACAATAAATGTCTGGTTCGGGCATCATTCCATACAAGTTTACCAAAAACCGATTACGAAATAATTATTGACCCCAAAATGTCGTTCGGAACTGGCCATCACCAAACTACTCACCTTATGATTAACGCTTTGCTGAATACTGATGTTGCAGGGTTAACAATTCTTGACATGGGTTGCGGCACAGGTGTATTGGCTATATTAGCCGAGATGAAAGGCGCTGCAAATGTGGTTGCCATTGATAATGATGAGTGGGCATACTGTAACTCACTAGAGAATGTTGCGGAAAACAAATGTACAAGAACAGAGGTTCTGCTTGGCGATGCTGCTTTACTCTCAGGTAAACATTTCGATTTAATTATTGCCAACATCAATCTAAACATTTTATTAAACGACTTGTCGACCTACAAATCAAGTCTAAATGTAAACGGCAAACTATTTATGAGCGGTATCCTACGCTCCGATGTAACTACATTAATTCAAGCATCGGAGAAACTAGGCCTGAAACATCAGGAAACATTCTACCGCGACGATTGGGCTATGGTTGCTTTTTCTAACTAAACTAATTGGCTATGCTTGTTAACAGAAGGTTTTGGTTTATTTCACTTTCCATTATAGTTTTGGTTTTTGCCATAACATTTTCGCCTAAGGCATTTCATCAGGACGATGATAAGTTCTCGGGCGACATTCTAAAATAC
>JAEXVC010000196.1 GCA_023406715.1 Bacteroidota bacterium
TCGCTTGGTTGAGGCAGGTATAGAGACATTTTTGCCGCTTCAAAAGCGTTTGAAACAGTGGAGCGATAGGAAAAAAATGGTTGAAGAACCGCTTTTCAACTCTTACATTTTTGTTAGAATAACCCAACGGCAATACTACGATGTTTTAAACACCTCAGGCGTGGTCCGATATGTTACTTTTGGAGGTAAAGCTGCGGTAATTCCCGAGCGTCAAATTGAGCAGGTTAAGCAGCTTTTAGTTCAAGATATCGAAATTGAAACTGTAGCAGAAGAGTTTGAAGCAGGAACAAAAGTTGAGGTAAAATTTGGAGGACTAAAAGGAATTGTTGGCGAAATTGTTGAGCATTCAGGTAAAAGGAAAGTTTTACTTAAAATTGACCATATTAGCCATTCATTGCTGGTTACCCTGCCCATAAATTACATTACAAAAACCTTTGAGTAGAATTAGGGATTAATCCAAACCACAGAATTCCCCGTTCCAAACTCGTTTTGCTCCCACAGTTTATTATCGGGGTCGATTATCCACTCGCCATCAATAATCAGTTTATAGGTGTACTTACCTGGTTTAAGGTAAAGCGATATTTCCCATCCGTTGGATGTTTTTTTCATTTTAAAACCATCGCGATTCCAGCCTATAAAACTACCAGTTATGGATACAGATTTGGCATTGGAAAATCCTTTTACTTTGAAAGTATAGTTAGGGTTTACAGCCAAAATAGAGTTGGTATAATTGCCACTTCCTATTGTGATTGGGTTATCGGGGTCGGTAATCCATTTACCATCTACAATAAATTTATACTCATAGTTGCCCGATGCTAAATTATAGGGCAAAATCCATCCATCGTCGGATTTTTGCATCAACAGTTCACCTCCGTTCCAAGCGTTGAAATTTCCTGTCAAAAACACTCTTTCTGCGGTTAAATACCCTTTTAGTTTAAATGTATATGAATTTCCTATTCCAATAAATGAGTTAATGTTTCCTCGGCCATCGGGGCGGGTAATTTTATTTGTTGGGTCGAGAACCCAGTTGTTGTCAACAATGTACTTGTAGGCATGGGTTCCTTCCCTTAGAAACATTGAAATTTCCCATCCATCCTTTGACCTTTCAAGTTTCAACTCGTTCGGATTCCAGTTATTGAAACTGCCTGCTAGCATTACCTTTTTGGCATTTGGAAAAGCATTCAGAGTAAATTTATGGTTGTAGCAGTATACTGCTGAATTGTAACTTCCGTGCTCATTCCTTTCGCGTAGTTTATTGTTAGGGTCGTGCATCCATCGTCCATCAACAATGTACTTGTAGGTATATTTTCCGGGTTGAAGTTTAATGCTAACAACCCAGCCATTCTCAATTTTTTGCATTGGAGTTTTCATTGTGCTCCAAGCGTTGAACGAACCTGAAATATATACCCGTTTAGCATTATTGTTATTGGGTAGGAAAAAGTGAGCCACGCCGTTTTTGTAATTAAATGCATCCTCGTCATCAAAACGATTTACTCCGTAGTTGGCAAATATAGTTCCCTCCTCGTAGGCATACTTTACATTCGATTCTAGCGTAATATTATCCACCGTTTGCTGAATGGCAGAACCCTCATTAAGTAGTTTGGAAAATTCAATAACTGAAGTAGATATCTTTTTTGATTTCCATACAACTCCATTGGCGGTAAACTCAACGGTTCCCTTTTTAATGTTAGCAATTACCGCGCTATCAATATCAAATAAATCGATAAATTCTTTCTTTTGATTTTCGGTCCAATTTAGGTTATAGGTAAAAACAAGCCTATCGTCCACAATTCGGCACGAACTTTTAGGATTGGTTTGGCTCCAAGCACCTACCGATGCAAGTAGGTATGAGCAAAGCAATAGTATTTTTAGTTTCATTCTCATTTCTCCTCGGTATTATAGTAACAAATACCCATCTGCTTTTTACGAATGTTGATGCTTACAATGCCCTTGCTTAAAAACTCGTAGCCAACAACACCTCCAAATTGTTTGTTGTAAACACTTTCCAACGACGACAGGTTGGTAATAATAGTCTCCATTCCATCGTAACTTTTACTACCCAACTTAAAATCGTTTATAATGCCAAAAAGCACATCGCGCCTTACCGCACCGGCACCCATTAAACTTGTACGGCGGGTTATGGAGATTGTGTTAAGTATGCTCCGCGGCAACGAAGTACTTATGGAACTTATCTCGGCTCCTGTATCAAGACAAAACTTAATGGGCTTACCAGCAACTTTACCAGTAAAAAAAACAATGTTGTTGGACTCCTCAATGCTTTCAACAACATCGGGTTTAAAAGTAAAATCGGAATTATTCAGTTTATTCCCTTTCCTATCAACCTTAATAAGCGTAAGTTGGCTATTCTGAATATCTATAATAACCTCGTAGTTGCGCAAATGGCTAAAGCCAATAAGTCCATAAACCCTTATTCCTCGGCTATTCTCAATATGTCCAAGGTCAACCAAATCGGCTCGCACGTTGCGGTACTGCAAATCGCCAAAGCAAATACTATCGGTGGTAATGCTATGCGTTGAGCCAATGGAGCCAGTAATTCCTTGCGATACAGAATTTTCCGTTTTAACATAATCGCGAAAGTAAGTTGAGTTAAGCACTAGACCTGCCGAGCCTGTATCGAATACGAGATTTCCAATCTTATCGTCGATTTTTGCTTCAATAAGCAGCAACTTACCAGCCCTAATAAGCGGAATATTTATGATATCGCTTTCAGTTTTTTCAGTAATTGTAATAGGTTGAGAACTAAATTCTAGTTTATGAGAAAATGTGGAGTTGTACCAAAGAGAGCCTGCAAGGCAAAAAGCAGCTAGAAATATATTTAGCAGGAACAACCTCATTGGATCTTGAATTTGGATAAAGATAATTAAATTGCTTCCAATTTTTAAAATTCGCTACTATGAAAAAATTTGCTGTTATTACATTTTTTGCCTTCGCAATCCTTTTATCGGGCTGTGTTTCATTTTTTAGTATGATAAATTATAGCCCGTCACCCAAAATTGTTGATGTTTCGTTTTCCGATGATATCAACCCTAGCTATAGGTTTGCCTATTCCGATACGTCTGGAAACGAGTATCTCCGAAAACTAAGAGTTAATTACGGACTCGATACCCTAACCCAAAAAGCAAATAGTGAATTCGAGAAGGTATTGCTAATTCTGCAATGGACACGCCAGCAATGGAACCATAGCGGAAGTAATCAGCCCCAAAAATCCGATGCAATATCAATTCTGGAAGAAGCAAAAACAGGCAAAAGCTTCCGATGCGTTGAGTATGGCATTGTTAGCGCAGCGGCTCTCAACAGTATTGGATTACCAGCCCGTGTTATTGGACTTAAAACCCGCGATGTTGAGAAGGTAAAGTACGGTGCAGGGCACGTTGCTGCAGAGGTGTACCTTCCTGAACTAAAAAAATGGGTGTTCCTTGACGGACAGTTCAATGCCATTCCAATGCTAAACAATGTTCCTTTAAGTGCTGTAGAGTTTAAGTTGGCGGTGCAGAACAATAGGGCTGATTTAAAAATTGTAAGCTTAAATAGAACTGCCAACGAAACAGAAAAGGCTAACTACCTAAAGTTTGCTGCCAAGTACTTGTTCTATTTTGATGCTACTTTCGATAATAGGATTGGTGTAACAGGCCCAAGGCTAACAATCAACGATAAAACCAAGTTGACGCTAGTTCCGTTAAATGTGAAAAATCCCACTATTTTCCAGCGAAAATACCCTATAGACTACAGCGAGTATACAAATTCTGTGAAGGATTTTTATAAGGTGCCGGTTTTTAATTGAAGTATTTTTTTCGGTTCGAGCTCATCTTAAGACGAGTGCGATATTAAAACAATGTGACATGGAACGCACAAGTCTAAGGAAAATAAGCGAACAGAGGTATTTCTTATTATTTGGATACTGGTATGAAATTATTAATTTTACAACTATAATCACTAATTATAAAAATTTATAATGAAAAAACTATTTCCCTTGATTGTAGTGTTTGCCCTAGTGGGTGCAACATTTGTATCGTGTGAGAAAGACGATGAAGAGTCAACAAGCAACGCCATAACCATTACAGGAACATTCAATGTTGGAGAAAAAGCTTTCAATAACCCAACCTTTAATCTTGGCAACCCTGATGGTTTTGAAGGCTTCTTAACCAGCTATGACGTTAAAGAAGCAAACGGAATAAAAATTTATGCTCCAATAGATATTGACTTGGGCAACAATATTTATATGTATTTTGAGATGGAAATTTATACCGCCCAACCAAGTACAACCACAATGTTCACTAATGTTTTTATACATGAAGGCCTAATTACTAAAAAAATTAATGGATTTAGCCTTTCTTGTTCTCAAGGTAGCGTTACCATAAACAAGGTGGGAGCTGTAGGCGAATACATCGAGGGAACCTACGAGGGCGATTTCTACGAAACTTTAAAGAAAGACATTCCACCCTACCATGTATCAGGAAAGTTTAAGGTAAAATGTGTTTCTGAACCGGTTAAATAAACAGAAATGAAATTCTTATTCCAAAAAGGTTAGGTTGATGTAATTCCTAGCCTTTTTGCATTTTAGTTTTCTTGATGCATTGATATGCACCTTCATCAAAGGAAATAAGACGTCATCGATAAACTTAAAACTTGTAAATGTCACTATTTTCTCTGTTCTGCTGAGGCTATACGCCTCAGTTGAATCTATCTATTCGGGCTCTGCCCGTTAAAAACAACGGTTATAAAGCTCTACTTCACCTCCTTCAAATAACCCTCAGGATTTACTGGAATTCCCGATACTCGAACCTCGTAGTGCAAATGCGCTCCCGAGCTGCGTCCTGTGCTTCCAGTATATCCAATTAAATCGCCTTTTTTTACCTTGCTACCTTTTGTTGTTTGTATACTTTCCAGATGCGCGTATAGCGATGATGTTCCATCTTTATGCTCTACAATAATGTAGTTACCAAAACTTCTGTTGAATTCTGCAAGCACCACTTTACCGTTGGCTGAAGCGTAAATTTCTGTATTCCTACCAGAGCCAAAGTCAACACCATTATGCTTTATAGGCCTGTGAAGCGTAGGGTGCATCCGTACTCCAAAAGGCGATGTAATTTTCGATTTTGCCTTAGGCAGTGGGGTTAGCACAGGAATTGCATCGCCATCAGTAGGGAGTGGTGTAAAGGTTGTTTCGGGTAAGGTTTCGTTGTTGGTTAATTGTGGCTTTACCTCTTCGGTTTTCACCTCTGTGGCTGTTTGCTTGTTGGCATCTTTTAGGAAGTAAGGTTTAGTATTTTCGTTTTCAGTAGTTTCAATCTTTGTCTCTTCCACAGGTGTAACCTTAACCTGCTCAGTTACCTTAATTCGCTTACCTAGGGCGTAAGTAATGCTTTCCTCAAACTTAATAATATCGTCTACAGCATTTGCTTTTGCGGTGTCCTTTTTCTCCACATAGTAGGTTTTTAAGCCCATCATAGTGTTGTAGTAATCCTGGTACTCCTGCGCCATTTTTTTTAGTTCTTCCTCGCGCTGTTTCTTGAATTTCTGAAAATCGATTTCTCTATTTTGCTTATACTGCTCAAAATCCTGCTCCAGTTTTTTCTTACCAGCCTCCTGTGCATGTACATTCACGAATAATGCGATAATCGCAAAAGTTACTATTGACGATAGCCTTTTCATAAATAAACCTATTAAGTTGTTATTTGCTTTATAACAAATTTATTGCCAATAATCTTTCTATCAAAATAAAACGAGGAATAGAAAATCTACTCCCCGTTTAGCCCCAAACAAAACAACTAACAAACTATGGATGTCGGAAGTATGTTTTCCCTACAATTTTCCAACCCTCCTCAAATTTGTAAAGCATTAGGTAATCTGTAAAAATTAGTTTACCCTCTCGTAGTAGCTCAATTTTTGCCACTGCAGCAGTTCCTGTAATATCAATGTTAACGTAATTAACATTGGTTTTTGGTTGTTGAGCATTCAGGTTCTCCTTGCGGGCGCGCTCCGAGCTCTCAATCCAGTTGTATATTGGTAATTTATTTAACTGATTATTCTGTAGCATCAGTAAATCGAAACCTGGGTGGAAACCTTTTCGGGTTTCGTTTAAATCGCCATTGTTATGAATTCCTTCGATGTAGGCTTTATCTATAACCGTTTTAATAGCATCTACTTCTACTTCTTGAGCAAAAAGATTAATAGACGATAACACCAAAAACAGCAATATAAGTTTTTTCATAGTTCAGGTATTGGTTTTCGGTTTTGATTTCTTTAGCAGCAATAGGTTTAAGTTAAAAAAATTAAAGAGATTAAACAAAATGAAAAAATATACGTTAATTTGCCGAATGAACATTCAGTCGGTTTTTATATGAAGAAGAAAGACAAGATATTAGAGGTAATGCTTAGGCTTATTAAGGAGCAAGGTATTCAGGCAACCCCAATGGCACAAGTTGCCAAGGAAGCAGGTGTTGCTGCGGGAACAATTTACCATCACTTTGCCAGTAAGGAGCAATTGGTAAATGAACTTTACTTAAAGGTTAAGAAGGAGTTTGGCGATTTGCTTGTGGCAAAGCTGAATATTGATTTGGGCTATAAGGAGAAATTTTGGGTTTTATGGAAATCGCTTTACTACTACTATACCCAAAACCCATTGGCTTTTAATTTCTCAGCACAACTTGGTCATTCGCCACTGATATCGGACGATATAAAAGTTCAGGCAAAGCAGTACTATCAACCCATAATTGAATTTTTTGCCGATGGAATCAATACAGGCATACTAAAGCCGATGGATGCATACTTAATTGGTGAGTTAGTTTACGGAAGTGTTGCATCAACGGTTCAAATGTACTACGAAAACAATAATAGCATCACACTTCAAGTGCTTGAGCAAGCCATTGAGTATTCGTGGGATGGTATCTCAAATAAGTAAAATCAATAAAAATACAATACTATGAAAAAAACTGTTTTAATAACTGGAACATCGTCGGGAATTGGAAAGAGTACAGCACTCTATTTTGCATCGAAAGGATGGAATGTGGCCGCAACAATGCGTACACCCGAAAAGGAAAAAGAACTATCGAAAGTTGATGGTATCAAACTCTTTAAGTTAGATGTAACCGACCCAATATCGATTCAATCTGCAATTGAAGAATCCATTAATGTGTTTGGCGGAATAGATGTGGTTGTTAACAACGCTGGTTATGGTGGGGTTGGTGTTTTTGAGGCTGCATCGCAAGAGCAGATTCAGCGTCAATTCGACACAAACGTATTTGGTGTTATGAATGTAACAAGAGCAATTTTGCCATATTTTAGGCAGAAGAAAGCAGGAACAATAATTAACGTTACTTCGGTGGGAGGCTTAATAACATTCCCAATTTACAGTGTTTATCACTCAACAAAGTGGGCCGTTGAAGGTTTTGCAGAGGCATTGCAGTATGAATTACGTCCTTTTAACATCAAAATTAAGAATATTGAGCCTGGAGCAATTAAAACCGATTTTTATGATAGGTCGCAGGATTTATTTAAAAAAGAAGGTTTAACGGATTACGATAACTATGCAAAAGTTGCATTTACAAACACTCAGAATGCTGGAGTAAATGCACCAGGCCCAGACGTTGTAGCCAAGAAAATTTATAAAGCGGCGCTGGATAGAAGTTTCAGATTAAGATATCCTGCAGGACCTCAAGCACCAGCATTACTTTTCCTAAGACGATTATTGCCATTAAATTGGTTTAGAGGCATTGTAAAGCTGGTTGTGGAAAGGGGTTTTAAAGGATAACTCAATATCAACTTAAAAGTTATGGAAGAAAAAATAATTAAAGAGGCATTCGAATCGAAACGGGAGTTTTTTGATGCTGGGAATACAAAAAGTTACGAATTTAGGGTTACGCAGCTAAAGGCATTGAAAAAAGCCATAATGGAAAACGAGAACGAAATTCTTGATGCTCTGTACAAGGATATGCATAAGCCTAAGTTCGAGGCATTCACTAGCGAGATAGGCATAATTTACGATGAGATAGATTTTGTGCTTAAGCATCTGAATAAGTGGATGAAGCCGAGGAGAGTATCAACGCCGTTGGTTATTCATCCAAGTCGGTCTAAAATATACCATGAGCCATTGGGCGTTGTTCTAATAGTTGGCCCTTGGAATTATCCATTTCAACTACTAATAAACCCATTGGTGGGAGCAATTGCAGCAGGGAACTGTGCAATACTTAAACCATCTGACAATACTAGGAACACAGCTCAAATTATAGAAAAAATTATATCGAAAATATTCCCGCAAAACTATGTTTCGGTGGTACAGGGCCCTGGCGCAATGGTTGGACCAATGCTGATAGAGAGGCATGCATTTAATCATATTTTCTTTACGGGTAGTCCCAATGTGGGTAAGCAAATAATGGCCATGGCCTCTAAGCACTTAACTCCAGTAACGCTTGAACTTGGTGGCAAAAGTCCTGCAATAGTCCATTCCGATGCCAACCTAAAAGTTTCAGCACAACGGTTAATTTGGGCAAAGCTCTTTAACGCTGGACAAACCTGCGTATCGCCAGATTACTTGTTGGTTCACGAGAGTGTAAAGGATGTTTTTGTTGATTTGATGCAGAAAACTATTGTTCAGTTCATTGGCAACGACCCATCAACTAGCGAGAATTTTACCCATATTGTGAATAGCCGACGATTTAATGTGCTAAAGGAATACCTAAAGGAGGGTAGAATAGTTCATGGTGGCCGGTTTGATGAAACCAAAAACTATATTGAGCCAACATTGATTGATAATGTGAGTTTTGATGATAAATTGATGCAAGAGGAAATTTTTGGGCCAATCCTTCCAATTCTAACTTACAGGAATGAGGAGGTTTTGCCAATTATCAGGAAGAACAGGTATCCACTGGCTCTTTACTTATTTACAGAGAGTAAAGCCGTTGAAAATTTTATTTTATCCAACGTTGAGTTTGGTGGAGGTTCAATAAACAATGCGCTTGTGCATCTGGTAAATCCAAAATTACCATTTGGAGGTATAGGAAATAGCGGAATGGGTAGCTATCATGGAAAGCGCAGCTTCGAAACTATGTCGCATATGAAGAGTGTTATTAAAACATCCACCATTATTGACCCAACGCTACGCTATGCTCCTTACAATGAAAGGAAATTCAAACTGGCAAAATTTATATTTAACTAAAAGAGAATGATTGGCAAAAGCCAATCATTTCTTGTTTTAAAGCTTTAGTAAAAAGGTAACAATAAACGGAACTAGAATTGTTAGCACAATTCCGTGAACCAGCGATGGAATTGCATACTCCTTACCCGATGCATTGGAAATTATTGGTAAAGTCGTATCCATACTAGTTGCTCCACCTGAGCAAATTGGGGCAATTTTACCGAAAATTATAGCAAACATTGGAGCCATCAGCAATGTAATAATCTCCCTGATAACATTCGCTAACAAGGCTACAACCCCAAGCCACTCGCTATGTAAGTCCTTTATGATTAGACTCGACAAACTGTAATATCCGTAGCCAGCCCCAACCGCCATTGCCTCCTTTAAGTTAATGCCCTCGAGTAAAGGAATAATAACTATCATTCCAATTGCAGTGCCAATAATGGTGGTTATTGGAATAAGCAAAATTTTGAAATTCATAGCCTTTATGGCTTGTAGAGCTTTTGGGTCGGAGCCAATACCAATACCAACAAGGAACATCAACACGTAAAGCGCATACTGGCTATAGTCTGTTTCCAGCAAAAAACTTGGAGTTATATCGTATGCTCCAATCAGAATTCCCAACGAGAAGAACCCAAGTATAATTAAACTTCCTTTCATTGCTCATTTT
>JAEXVC010000221.1 GCA_023406715.1 Bacteroidota bacterium
CACCCCCAAGGTTCAGGAGAACGAGAACCGCTACCTCTACAACGGCAAGGAGCAGCAGGACGCCGTGCTGGGTGGCGTGCAGTTTGACTGGTACGACTACGGGGCTAGGTTCTACGATCCTTTCATTGGAAGGTGGCATGGTGTTGACCCATTTGCTGAAATGACACATAATCTAACTCCTTACAATTATAGCATTAATAACCCTGTTCGTTTTATAGATCCAGACGGAATGGTTGTTGCAGAAGGTGGAGGTACAGATCCAACAAAATTATATGGTAAACAGATTGATATGAGCCAATGTGCTAGCGGTGGTAGTAATGCAGCAGGATATCCTAGAAATGGACCATGGTTTTGGAAACAAATGCTTAAGAAATTTCCCGAAATGTTTAGTAAAGAAAATGTAATTAGAATAAACAGCAGACAAGCACCACATATAGATGAAACTTGGTTAAAATATAATCCTTCTCATTCTGGCTATACGGGGAAATTAGTACATCATCACATTAATCAAAGCAATATGGCTACAGGGATACCAGAAGAAGCTCACATTGGTATGTCAAAGCAACTACATAGATTTTTAGGAAAAGCACGTGGGACACTTAATGTGTTTGCAATTGGATTAGTTGCATTAGATTTCTTTAGTGGTAATCCGCATTCAATGGGCTCAATGATTGAAACAAGAAAAGTTGGTAAACTATATTACGATCAAGAATCTAATAACTATTTTGAAATAACATCTAAAACTATAAACAAAGATGATAATGGCAATGAAGTTAGCGCAGATATAACTATGAATGTTTATAGTAGTTATACTTATGATGAAGAACAAGGGAAGTATGTAGGAACTGGAGAAAAAACTACAGTTACCACAACAGTCTACAAAGGCGAAAAAGCAAAAAAAATGTTTATAAACCTATTAAACAACGGATATATTTAATATGGATGCATTAGAATTCGTTAGTGAATTAAAGAAAATTCCAAATAAAGAAAGGATAAGTCAGTTAAAAAAAATAGGACTTGACGAAGGTTTTATTGAAGAATATATTGGTTGTTATACATTTAAACAAATAGGAAATAAGAAAATTGATAATCCTATTGGAAATCTTGCAAATAATTATGATGGAACATCTGTTGCAATAGGTATGATAACTTTTGATATCAACTGGGTTGAAGATGATAGTTATTTCTTTTTTGGAAAATTTGAAGTTGATCTATTAGCGATCAATAAGAAAACAGGTGAAATTAAACTACTGGATCACGAAAATCTGGAATACGTAATGCAAGATTGTGCATTAAATGGCTCTAACTTTTTGTGTGCTATTTTAAAAGCTGCTACTTTTTTAGAAAAACTACCATATGATGAAAATCTTGCGAATGACCAAAAACAAATATGTGAAATGGCAATTGCTTGTTCTAACATTGCTGGAGGTGATAAATATCTTGGATTCTATAAAACTTTATTGGGTTGTTTTGAATAAGAATTACTAAGGCTTAAGAGTATTAAAAGTTAATAACTTTGTTCTATGAACCTCTCTCGGCGAAGTCTGTGACTTCGTCACTGCTGAATGGCAGTCTCCTGACCGCCAGCCCCCTTAAGCGGAGGCTGCAACAGTAATAAAAGTAAAAAGTTTGGCTCAAACTATCGCCTAAGTCATTCTCTTTTAGTAGGTTTTCCCTACGATTTTAGACTCACTCCATACACCTGATTGCGCGGATATTCATCTGTGCATTTACTTTTTCACACCTACCCAGAAGAGGTTTACTTTCAGAAGACTCACAAAGCACTTTCAACTGTTTAGGTTATTCAACGTCGTAAATTAACCAAGATCTTCCTTCAATGAAATCGCGAAAAGAATTAGTTTATAGTTGCTAGGATTTAAGATTATTCGGTAAAAAAACCTCTAACATTTTAAAGATTCTGATGTTTCTATGGTATAAATATTGATAGTTATTATAAAATATTTTATTATGAATTTTGACATGCTTTACAAAGACGCTATAGATAAGCATTTTGAAGAATTAATGGTTAAAAAAGTAGTTTCTACAATAGTAGGAACTGATATATATGAATCGCACGAAGAACACTATACCAGATTAAACATAATACATTCAAATTTTTTAAAAATAAATGGTCAAGATACTGTATTTGCTCATTTTATATGCTCTTTAGAGAAAGCAGTAAATCGGATACCCGCAATACCTGCCGAATTGATTTTTGATTTTGCTCTTGAAGAATTTAAGAAAAAGAAGTATCCAGAAGGTTTTTTTAGGGATTGGCTTGAAAAGTCAAAGGAAACCATAATTAATGAGTATATCGAGTTTAAAGCATATGATATAGCAATAACTAAGTTATATTACATTATTAATCCTATTGTTGAGAATAATATTGGGTTGGGTGAAAATATTAATTCAAATAATAACAATAAAAGAATTTCTAAAAAGGGGAATAGAACAAACAATAATAATATTAAATGGACTGGAACTGATGAACAGTTAGTTAAACTTTACAATAGTCTATATCAGATAAGAGCAAAAACAGAGAAAAACTATAACAAATCTAACTATATAGACTGCCCTGATTTCAAAATCTTTGAGTTTAACTTTAAAGGGAAAAAAGTATCTGATAAGATTATTTGGTTAAAAACTTTAGGGGAACTTGTATTCCTAATGGATAACCTTTCGGCATACATTGACAATTCTGCATATCAAAAAGAGAATGATAAGATAAAACCTATTATAAAAAATCACTTCTGTTTAATTAAGAATGGTGAAATAAGAGATATTATTGGAGATCAAACTATCTATGATGCAAGGTCTAGATTTGAAAAAAGTCTAGAAAAGGGTATTATGACAAGAAAAAGATCATCAAAAATTTTATCGAGAATTCAAGGAATTTAAAAGAAATACAAAAAGTCAAGTCTAGATTTTCAAAAATCTAGACCTAGACTACTTTATAATAGCTCCTTTAATTCACTTAGCCGCATAAGTAAAGGAGATTTATTATGCATAACAAGAAACTTGATCAACCTCTTTTTACCCTAACAGTAGGGGAATGGATGGAAATCCAAAAATCACTAATTGATGAATTACATTCTTCTAAGAGCCAGGCATCAAACGAATCAAAAGACTTACTAACTATTGATGAAGCCTGCAATTACTTAGGTATGAAAAGGGCGACGCTTTACTCGATGAATTGTCGCCGACAAATACCCTTTACCAAAGTTTTAGGAAAGGTTTACTATCGAAAAAGCGCTCTAGACCAATGGTTGGCTACCGGCGATAGAAAAACTAAAGCACAACTTAATAAAGAGATTTTGGAGGATAGGTAGTATGGACGTTCTAAATTTATGTGAAGCATACCTTGCAATGCTCTCAAATGAGATAAAAAGTAAAATCGAAGGCTTAAAAATTATTCATAAAGCAAGTTAAGCCAAGCAGAAGTGCTGAAATGGTTTATGATGAGGAAAGTGTTTTTACCTGTGAATTAGCAAAAGATGATTCAATTATAACCTTTAAGTTAGTGGGATATGATAGTGAAAAAGAGTCATTTGAAGCAATTTATTAATAAAATGATAGAAAAGACATACGAATTGAGTAAACAAGGAAAAAGTTACTCTGAAATCGTTGGAATTCTGTTGGGTGCTCCCAAAAAGAAAGGTACAATCTGAAAATGGTTAAAACGTAATAACGTTTCCAGGGTTTCCGAAGTTTACAATAACGAGGATGGAAACGAAGGAAACGGGAAAACCACTTCCGGTAAGCATCAATTGAATTAAGTGCCTGTTTTTCAGCGCTAAATAAAATTAAATATTTCATTTAGCGCTGATTATTAGGCATATACATACCGATTCAGATTAGTGTATTTAGTTAAATAAAAGAAAATCACCGCTTTAATAAAATCATTACTATCAAAGCGGTGATTTATAGCTTCTTAATAATAACACCTAAGATTAAACTGCTGTATATCAACGAATTAAATTTAAACAAATTTCAAAGCGTTGATTATCAAATATTTGCGGATATTAAAATTCGCTTATCCATGTCAAATGCCGCCTTCGAATAACATCAATTCTGTTAGCGCTGATAATGAGATGATTAATTTGTTTTTGCATTGTAATTCACTGATTTCTAACACAAAATGAGCAACATACAGGTGTAAATTTGTAAATAATTTCCCTATTCAAAAGTTGAAAAATGAACTCATTTATTATCGATTATTAAAACATAGTTTGTTTTAATAATGTTTTAATAGACTAAAAATAAAAAAACCCTACATTTCTGTAAAGTTTTGATTTTATTGGAGCGGAAAACGGGATTCGAACCCGCGACCCTCAGCTTGGGAAGCTGATGCTCTACCAACTGAGCTACTTCCGCAAATTCTTGGTAAAAGTAAGAATTTTACCAATTGTTGGTTGTGTTTACTAAGAAAAAATGCCGATAGGGTCTATGATACTACTTATAATCCCTCTATTGGCCTTGCTCGATGCCGCATTATTCAATGTGATAACTGGAATTGGCGACTCGTTGATAATATGATGTGCAAATGCACCTAGGTAATTGTCTATTCCACTTTCGCGGTGAGTCATCACAATAATTGAATCACAGTTAATTTCTTTCGAGTACTCTAGAATTGCTCTGTAAGCAAAATCTTCTTCCTTGCGAATAATGTTTACAGTGTACTCTATATGGTTTTCCTCGTACAATTTTGCGTATTTATTTACCTTCTCTTGCATGCGATTGTACTCCTTCTCCATATCGCCAAAAATTACAGATACAATATGTAATTTAGCCTGATGCTGCAATGCAAGCGAAATGGAGTTGAATAGTTTTAATCTACAGTCATTAGCTAAATCGAGAGGAACAAGAATATTCTTGAACTTTTTCTCGGTAACGCTCTTAACTGTAATTACTGGCTGCTTTGCCATAATAATTACGTTGGAAAGGGTTGAGCCAAGCCTAATTTCGCCAGGATTGCCGGGGATATTGTCTGTCATCAAAATGTACCGAACTTGATTTTCGTCGGCATACTCTACTATTTTTTGGTGACGCTTCCCTTGCAGAACTTTATAAACAGTATTCTCGTCGAGTTGAAACTTCCGCGATACCTCAATTAATCTGTTGAAAGAATCGTTCACCAACTTTTCTGGCTTAATATCCTCAAGCCACCAATCGCGGAGGTCCAATACGTGTAAAAGGTGGATTTCCGCATTTAGAACTGGCACCAACTGTTTAGCATAAGTTAATGCTAGGTGATATTGGTCTCCAAAATCGACTGGTACTAAAAGTATTGTTCTTTTGTTTGGCATTTTCTTAATCTATTTATTCCTTCAAAGTTAACATTGATGCTTCAAAAAAGTTCCACAGGAACTGTTAATCGTCATTAAAACTAATGTTTAATCCCTAATTTTTGCAGATATAAACTCTCTGTTCAACTTGGCGATTGTGCTGATAGATATCCCCTTAGGACACTCGGCCTCGCAAGCGCGCGTGTTGGTACAACTTCCAAAACCAAGTTCGTCCATTTTGGCCACCATGCTCTTTACCCTATCAACAGCCTCAATTCGCCCCTGAGGGAACTGTGCTAGATGAGTTACCTTAGCAGCCACAAATAGCATAGCCGATGCATTCTTACAAGCGGCAACGCATGCGCCACAACCAACACACGATGCAGTGTCGAAAGCAACATCTGCGTTGTGCTTGGGAACAGGAATTGTGTTAGCATCCTGCGCTGCACCAGCATTAACACTGATATAACCTCCGGCATTGGTAATTTTATCGAAGGCTGAGCGGTCAACCACCAAATCCTTTACAACTGGGAATGCTGCTGAGCGCCATGGCTCAAGTGTTACTGTATCGCCATCCTTGAAAAGGCGCATTCTTAACTCGCAGGTGGTGGTACGGTGGTCGTTTCCGTGGGGGCGACCATTGATGTAAATTCCGCAGGAACCGCAGATACCCTCGCGGCAATCGTGGTCGAATGCCACTGGCTCTTTGCCATCCTTAATAAGTGTTCCGTTCAGGTAGTCGAGCATTTCGAGGAACGACATATCTTCGGCAACATCGTTGAGTTGGTATGTTTCGAAGCGACCTTTGCTCTTAGCATTTTTTTGTCGCCATATTTTGAGTTTAATGTTCATTGCAATGTGGATTTACCGTTGATAAACCGATTATTTATAGCTACGCTCCTGAAGTTTCACAAACTCGAACTTAAGCTCTTCCTTGTGAAGTTGGGGCTCGTTACCATCGCCGTTGAATTCCCAAGCAGCAACATACGAGAATAGTTCATCGTTGCGTTTTGCCTCTCCAGTATCGGTCTGGCTCTCCTCGCGGAAATGCGCACCGCAGCTCTCTTTTCGGTTCAAGGCATCGTAAACCAACAGCTTGCCAAGCTCCATAAAATCGGCAACGCGTCCAGCTTTCTCCAGTTCTTGGTTCAACTCCTCGCCAGTTCCGGGAACTTTAAGGTTTTTCCAAAACTCCTCCTTAAGTTCATCTATCAACTTTAAGGCTGTTTTTAAGCCCTCCTCGTTGCGAACCATTCCGCAGTAATCCCACATAATTTTACCCAAACGTTTGTGGAACGATGTGGCTGTTTCGGTTCCGTTTATCGACAAGAATTTATTGATACGCTCACGGGCACTCTTTTCTGCTTCATCGAACTCTGGTAAATTGGTAGCAATTTTTGGAGTTTTGATTTCGTCGGCCAAGTAGTCGGCAATGGTGTATGGTAGTATAAAGTAGCCATCGCCCGATGTTTGCATAAGCGAACTGGCTCCTAGGCGGTTTGCACCGTGGTCGGAGAAGTTAGCCTCGCCAATGGCGAACAAACCGGGAACGGTTGTCATCAAATTATAGTCAACCCAAAGACCACCCATTGTGTAGTGACCCGCAGGGTAAATTCGCATTGGAGTTTCGTATGGCGACTCGCCAGTAATTTTATGGTACATATCGAAAAGGTTGCCGTAGCTATCCTCAATAACGTGGCGACCCTTTTTATTGATAGCATCCTTGAAATCCAGATAAACCGACAATCCTGTTGGACCCACACCATAGCCAGCATCGCAACGCTCTTTTGCTGCACGCGATGCAACATCGCGCGGAACAAGGTTTCCGAATGCAGGGTAACGACGCTCCAAGTAGTAATCCCTATCATCCTCTGGAATATCGTTGGGTTTACGTGTATCGCCTTTTTGCTTTGGAACCCAAACTCTACCATCGTTACGGAGCGACTCGGACATCAACGTTAATTTACACTGATGGTCGTTTAGCACAGGTATACTGGTTGGGTGAATTTGAACAAAACTTGGGTTTGCAAAGTATGCTCCTTTTTTGAATGCTTTCCAAGCGGCAGAGCCATTTGAATTTAATGCCAACGTAGATAGATAGTAAATTGTACCGTATCCACCAGTAGCCAAAACAACAGCATGTGCCGAGTGGCGCTCAATTTCGCCTGTAATTAAGTTCCTAACAACTATGCCTCGTGCTTTGCCATCAATCACAACCAAATCCATCATCTCGCGGCGAGGATACATTGTAACTGTTCCCTTGCTGATTTGACGAGATAGCGCTGAGTAAGCGCCAATCATACACTGCTGACCTGTTTGCCCCTTGGCGTAGAAGGTTCTTGAATCCTGAACACCTCCGAACGAGCGATTATCGATATATCCACCGTAATCCCTAGCAAATGGAACGCCAAGCGC
>JAEXVC010000047.1 GCA_023406715.1 Bacteroidota bacterium
AGAGTAACTTCTTCCTATCGCTTAAATTAAATACATCTTGCTCCATAATCAACACACTTAAACATCATCACAATGTATTATCAAAGTAAAAACTGATGGGAAATTATGGGAAGGAGGGTTTCAATACATTTACTTTAACTGATAAACGGAAATAAGGTTACAAAAGTGTTTTTTATCATTGTTTTATAAGTATTTGATATTAAATTATTTAATTGTTATTCGGGCGTCTTTTTAGAATAAATTAACAAAAAAGATTACGAGATTAGATGAAATGATTAAAAAGAAAGGGTGTTTCAGCATTTCGAAACACCCTTTAGCATTATTCCTAGTTAAATGCTACTTAGTAGTTGATATTTTGTTTAACTCAATAACCTTTGCAAAATACATCGCAAACGAGCGGTACAAAAAATGTGTCCATTTGCCGAATGGTACAATAATTATTGCCCATTGAACAAGTACTATCAAGTGTACCATAAATAGCCAAAAGTTACTTACGAGAATATTTATATCGATAAAGAGCCTCACCATAAAAGCAGTAACTCCCATCAGAAATAACCATATTACAAAGAACCAGTCCGAGGGTTGAGAGAATTTTCGTAATGCTTCCGCTTTTTGAATTCGTTTTAAAACAAAGTGGAATGTAACTACAAATATTACAGCACTCTCGATGTATCCAAGAACTATTACAAATAGATTCTCCGATTCAAACCAGTTAAGGAAAACCGTTGTAAATAGTAGCGATAGGTACCCAAGAACAAGAATAAAATGCTCGAACCACATTATTCTGCTTTCGCGGGTTTGCTCACATTCCAGAAAGCGCTTTTGGGTGAACATGTGGATTAGTAGTTCAGTAAAAGCCTTGTAGTAAACCTTTACAGTTGCTTTTGTTCCCGGTTTCAGTATGGTGTAGTACCACATTCTAATGATATTTGGCACTAGAATTACTGCAAAAACACTAGCAATGGCAAGCATCTCAAACAAATGCC
This sequence comes from Bacteroidota bacterium, assembly GCA_023406715.1. GTDB lineage: Bacteria > Bacteroidota > Bacteroidia > Bacteroidales > Tenuifilaceae > SB25. The sequence continues at coordinate 987 of JAEXVC010000047.1, forward strand.
CGAAGTGCATAATCTTTTCCTGATTCCATTCAAGATTATTGGCAAATGCAATTAGCCCAACAATAATCAGGATAAAACCAATAATATATGCCGATAGATTTTTATACAGTAAGCCAGAAAGTCCAGTCCAGTCGTACTTTGAGGTTAGCCAGCGTCGTAGGCTCATCATTAGCTCGCCGGGATGTGCTTGCCTTGGGCAATCGGTGCTACACTCGCCGCAGTAGTAACACATCCAGGGTTTAAGCGATGATTTAATGTCGTCCTCCAGGCCAAGTGTGCTGTAGCGAACCATCTCGCGTGGAAACGACTCCTCTTTCTTCGATAGCGAGCATATTGCTGTACAGTTTCCACAGTTGAAGCACAAGTGAAAGTCCTTTGCTCCAAATTGTTTGATTTCTTCTGCAAAATCGGGGTTTATATGCGACATAGTTGTTTACTTTTTTAGTTTGTACATAAAGTAGGCCTCATCATCATTGAGTCCTGCTGGCTCAACCACGCTGTAACGGTTCATTGTCATTAAGTGCCAGGTTACAAGGTGCGACTCAATTCCTGTTGCCTCGGATATTTGTGGAATGGTTAGCGATTTTCCATCGAGAACCGATACAATACTGTTCCATAGTTCAGGGTATTCCTTCATTCCCGATTTAGCCTCTTCGGCTTTTGCTCCATGCTCCAATTCCCGCTGTTCAATTTCACCTTCCGACATAAAACCGTCAATCATCGATTCTACCTCGTTATCGGTGTACTGTGCAATTTCAATTGCGTTTGTGGGACACACTGGAGTGCAGATTCCGCATCCGGTACAGGTCGAAATATTGACTTCGGCTATCATCTTGCCGCTACTTTCGATAGGTTTAATGGCATCGTACTCGCAAACCTCGCTACATTTATTGCACCAAGCACACGCATCTGCGTTAACCCTGGCAACAATCGGCTCTAGCTCAATATTCCCTTTTCGAATTACTGCGTTGATTTTTGCCGCGCCCGACAGTGCCGATTGTACCGATTCTGTTATATTCTTTGGTCCCTGACAAGCACCCCCAATGTAAACGCCCTTAATTACTGTTTCAACGGGCTTTAGTTTTGGGTGAATCTCGTTGAAGAACTTATCGGTTCCAATTGGAATTTTTAGTTTACCCGATATTTCGTTGCTATCGCTGCGGGCAACCATTCCGGAAACCAGAACAACCAAGTCGGCATCGAGTGTTAGTTCCTTTTTCGATGTCAAGTAATCCTTAACTTTGATAAAAGGTTTGTTATCCTTCAATTCTACTACTGGTGGTTCTTTCTCCTCAAATTTTATGTAGATATCGCCTTTTCTTGACGATTCTTGATATAGGAGTTCCTGTTTTCCATACGTTCTGATATCTCTGTATAGATGGAATGCTTTAACACCTTCGAACCTCTCGTGAAAGTTTAGCGAAGAGTGAATTGCTGCGGTACAGCAATGGCGAGAGCAGTACTTGTTTTCGCCTTTAGATTGTCGGTTGCCAACGCAGTATATGTATGCAACTGTTTTTACAGGTTTTCCATTGTGGATAAGTTTTCCATTGCTATTCTCCACCAGCTTGTTGAAATCCTGAAGCGTGATAACGTTTTCGGATAGTTTGTATCCGTACTCACCTTCGTTGGGTTGATAAAAATCGAAACCGGTTGTTACTAGCACAGACCCAACGTTAAGTTTGAGCAATTCGCCACCAACATTCACATCAATAAAGAAGTTTCCAATACTTCCCGAAACCTTATCAAGTTTAGCGCTGGTGAATATGTTGATGTTGTTCATCTGCTTAATGCGTTGGTAAAGTCTATCTATAACCTCTTTACCATTTTCGCCAGTCATAAACAGTTTTTCTGCTGTTAGGATTCTTCCACCAATCTCGGCTTCTTTCTCAATGAGGTAAACCTGATTGCCCATTCGAGCTAAATCTATGGCAGCCCGCAATCCCGATACACCAGCCCCAATTACAGCAACAGCCTTTTGTGCAGTAATTTCGATGCTTTCCAAAGCCTCGGAGTGCGATACTCTGTTTATTCCTGCACGAATTAAGCCGTAAGCTTTAACTGTAGCATCCATTGGTTTATCGGAATGCGCCCACGAGCATTGTTCGCGAACGTTTACCTGTGTATAATTGTACGGATTGATACCTGCTCGCATTGCAACACCTCGGAATGTGTGTGTATGCAACTTTGGCGAGCACGATGCAACCACAATAGCATCGAGTTGCTTCTCGTTGATATCCTGTATCATCTCCTTTTGGTTGGCATCGGAGCAGGCAAACATCACATCTTTCGATATAATTACGCCATCCTCGTTAGCCATTAGTTTGCCAAGTTGCTCCACATCAACATAGTCGGAGATGTTTCCTCCGCAATGGCATATATATACTCCTATTCGTTGTTTCATCCTTACTGTTTTTAAGTCTTTTCTTGTCATTCCTGCGAAAGCAGGAATCCTAAACTTTATTTTATGGATTCCGGGTCAAGCCCGGAATGTTTATCGAGTAACTATAAATTATTCACGTAACTTGCCGCTTCCGATGCCGCTGACCCAGCGGAAAGTATTGAGTCCGGAATATCCTTTGGACCAGCAGCAGTTCCCGCTACAAACACTCCATCGATACTGGTTAGCGAGGGGCTTACAAGTTCATCAATCGATTTTATAAATCCCTGATTGTCCAGTTCCAACTTCTGATTGGTGAAAACTTTTGTTATTTCGTTGTTTGGTAAAACACCAACTGAAAGAACCACCAAATCGTGCTTTGCCTCCTTGAGCGTTCCGGTAGTTACATCTTCGTATCGGAGAATTAAATCGCCACTTTTCTCATCCTTTTGGGTGACTTTTGCAACTTTCCCCTTGATAAAACTAACGCCCATTCCTTTTGATTGCTGGAAGAACTCCTCGTAGCCTTTGCCAAATGCTCTGATATCCATATAGTAGATTGTGATATCGGCCATTGGCAGAGCTCCCATAAGCAGTTGGGCTTGCTTTATGGAGTACATGCAGCAAATCTGCGAGCAGATTGGGTTGTTGGCGCATTCGGTGCTACAGCCCATAGCATTTTCGAGGCTTGAGTCGCGAGAGCCAGTACACAGGATATATGCAATTTTATCGGGTACCTTGCCATCGCTAGGACGAAGAACGCTGTTGAAGGGGCGGGTAGGGGCAATTAACCTATCCATCTGCATGGCATCAATTACGTTTGGATATTTGCCATAGCCGTATTGAGGCTTGTTTTCAGGCTTGAAAAGTTTGAAACCTGTTGATACAATTACCGATTTGGCATCGGTTACAATTTGCTCATCCTTTTGCGAAAAATCGATTGCCTCGGCAGGACAAGCAGAAATACATTGATGACATTCGCGACAGTTGCTGCAATCCAAACAGCGCTCGGCGCTGAGTTTTACTTCTTCCTCGGTGAATGTTTTTTCTACATCACTGAAATCCTTTACTCTTTCAGTTGCTGGGCGATATGTATCGTGAATAGGATTTGCAAGTTTGATATTATCTCTGCTTAAAACCTTGGTTTTGTCAACAGCCGGGAGTTTGTCTCCAAACTCAAAATCATCGGGATTTAAACCGTTAAGGTACTTGTCGATATAGAAAGCGGCCTGCTTTCCTTGACCTGCTGCTTCAATAATGGTAGTTGCTCCTGTAACACCATCGCCTCCGGCGAATATGTATGAAGTGGCGGTTTGTAGGGTTTTATCGTTTACTTTGATGGTTCCGCCTTTTTTCAACTCTAGTTCATTCCCAAAAATTGATGTTGAGGGTTGTAACCCAATGGCTTCAACCACAAAATCAACCTCCTCTATATATTCTGAACCTTCAACAGGAACAGAGCTACGACGTCCGCTGGCATCGGGTTTGTCGAGTTTCATTTTGATAAGTTGAACCTTGGTTAACTTGCCATTCTCGCCAATGAACTTAACTGGGTTGCGGAGAATCATAATTTCAACACCTTCCTCCTCTGCCTCCATAATTTCAGGAGCAAAGCAGGGCATCTCTTCACGGCTCCGACGGTAAACAACAATTACTTTCGATGCTCCAAGTCGGAGCGCTGTGCGCGATGCATCAATGGCTGTATTTCCACCACCAAAAACCATTACTTTTTTACCCGTAAGGTTATCTTTTTCACCAATATTGGCATTGCGTAGGAAATCTAGACACGAAACAACGCCCTTTAAATCGGAACCCTCTATATTGAATTTGCTGCTTTGGTGCGTTCCCACAGAAACGAATACCGCATCAAATCCTTCTTCTTTCAGTTTTGAGATGTTCTCGATTCGCTTGTTGACTTCAATTTCAACACCCAATGAGGTGATATTCTGTATATCGCGCTCTACAACATTTTTCGGAAGCCTATACTCTGGGAGTGTTAGCATTAGCATACCGCCTGCTTTGGGTGCGGCTTCGAATATTTTAACTGAATGTCCTTTTAATGCTAAATGATATGCTGCTGTTAATCCAGCAGGTCCAGAACCAACAATTGCAACACGTTTACCCGTGCTTGGTTTGGTTTCCTTAGTTGGTGCTTGTGGGTATTTTTTGTAGTAATCCTCAACAAAGAAGCGTTTAATTCTGCGAATATCAACTGGAGCCTCAAGACTACCACGCGTACACTCGCTTTGGCAAGGTGCATAACAGGCTCTGCCTAAACTTCCCGGAATTGGAATATCCTCGAGGTGAAGATGCATTGCATCCTCATGCTGTCCATTTCGGACAAGTGAAATGTAGCCGTAGGGCTTAACTCCTCCGGGACACTTGTTTATGCAAGGAGCCGATTCGCCTTGGCGTTCAATTGATGCAATTCTTGGATTGGCAAGGCTAAATGGGATATACGCCACTTTTCGACCGGCTAAACGGGCGTTATAGTCATCGGGACGAACCTCAGGACAAGCAAATTCGCACTCCTGACAGCCTGTGCAAACTTCGGGTTTAACAAAGCGTGCCTTGCGATTTATATTGATTTTAAAACTCGTATTATCTTTATCGATTGACCCAATTTGGCTGTTAAGCATCAAGGTGATATTCGGATGCCTAGCAGTTTCGGACATTTTGGGTGTTGTAATACACGCAGCGCAGTCGAGTGTTGGGAAAACCTTGCTCAGCTGTATCATTTTGCCACCAATGGAAAGTTCTTTCTCAACCAGAAGAACCTTGTAGTCCATATCCGCGAGACTAAGTGCTGCTTCCTGTCCGGCTATTCCTCCGCCCACAACAAGGGCGTCGTATTTTTTGTTGTTTTCTGACATTGTTTCAGATTTGGATTAAATCTTACTTTTACTTTGAGATTTTGCTATTTGTGGAAAAAAAACACAAAGGCTCATAATTATATCACGAAGAGCACAAAGAATTATTTAACTAGGCTTATACTCCTCAGTATTTAGACTTCCCAATTCGGAAAGAATTTTTGAGAAGTTCCCCATATGGCTTACAAATGGTTCGGCACAAACAGAGCAAAGCGCGGCCATTCTGATTCGTTTGGGATTGATGTTTTTTTCCCTCATCATTTTTTGCGATTCCACAATGATTGTGTTGGTATGCTCGGCGCATTTAGGGCTGTAGGAGCACTCGTGCCCATCGGCAGCGATAAATACACCATCGAAACCTTTTTCGAATGCTCGCATAATCCATCGTGGTTTAATGCCCGATGAGCAGGGCAGACTAATAACGTAAACCGTAGGCGAGTAGTGTAGTTTACGCAATCCGACTTGGTCGATTCCTGGGTCCGATATTTTATCGGTGGAGAAGACCAGTATTTTTGGTGAGAAGTTTTCGGTTGGCATTGTAAATAGATTTTGAACGCTAACTTGCCTGCCGCTAGGCAGGGACGCAAAGTTGCTATGTAAACTTTGCGTCGTAGCGCCTTTGCGTTTAAATCATTATGCTTTTTTAAGGAATAAGCGGCTGTAGCTATCTTCCTCAACAATACCAAGGAACTCGTGCTCCATCTTTTGGCACCATTTAGGAATATCGTGCTTTGTACCTTCGTCGGATGAGAGGATTTCCATAATTTCGCCCGATTCAATATCGCCAATAGCTTTTTTAGCGGCTAAAAGCGGACCAGGACAAGCGGTTCCACGTGCATCAACAGTTTGGTTTGCCTTTAGGTTTCTTAATTCTTCAGTTGTCATTTTAGTATGTTTTTGATGATTGATTTATATTATTTAGTTTGGATAGATGGATTAGTGGATTGTTGGAGAATTGTGTTCATAATGTAAATCCAATCATCCATTACTCCATAACTCCATAGCTTCTGTTTAGATAAATAGCTGAATCTTGCTCTCCTCAGCATCGGAAAGGAATGTTCCAACGCCGCAAATATTCAATTTTGGATAGTCGATTAGCTCTTCTTTCTTGAAGCCCATTAAATCCATCGACATTTCGCAAACATTGATTTCAACACCCAGCTCTCCGGCTACTCGGAATAGTTCTGGTAGCGATTTAACGCCTTTTTTCTTCATCAGCCCTTCGAGCATTGCTTTACCCATTCCGCCCATATTCATATTGGACAGTTTAACTTTTTTAGCGCCTTTTGGGAGCATAAAGCCAAACATCTTCGACATAAAGTTTTTGCCCTTTACACTTTTCTTTGGGTCTCTTAGTGCTGCTGTAGCCCAGAATGTGAAGAATAGTTTAACCTCCATATCCATTGCTGTAGCGCCTGTGGCAATAATCATGGCAGCCATTAGTTTGTCCAGTTCGCCGGAGAAAACCACTATGGTCATTTTATCCTGACGACCTTTTTCGAGTTTGCCAACTTTCTTTTTAAGCTCCTCGAGTTGTTTTTCAAATTCCATGTCCATTGTTGATATAATATTGTAAGTTTGGGTTTGTTATAAAACTAACAATAGCAAATGTAGGCTTGAACCTAATTGAATAATCGAAAACTACCGTGACATAATACGCGTGTTGATGTGACATTTATCACAATATTTATATATTTGTCTTTGTTAACATTTAAACTATGGCTAATCCCGAGTGTCGGTTGTGTAGTTTTAAGTCGCCTGCAGCAGGTTTGCTGTCCGATGATGAATTGAAGGCATTGGAGTCGAGTTGTGCTCAAATCAACTTCAAAAAGGGCGAGATCATATTCCGGGAAGGGTCTCTTGCAACCAATATTGCTTACCTAAAATCGGGACTTGTAAAGGTTCATATGAAAGGGCCTGTAGGCGATAAGATTTTACGCTTAACAAAAGCACCCGCTTATTTGGGTTTACCAACTACCTTCGGCGATAAAGTAAACCATTACTCGGCCACAGCGCTAACTGATGTTCATATTTGTTTTATCTCGCTCGATACCTTTAGGGACTTTATTTTTAAGAACGGTAGTTTTGCGTATGAGATAATTCTCGACCTATGTCGAAACGAACTTTCGGATTATCAACGATACACTAATATGTCGCAGAAGCAGCTGCCTGGCAGGTTAGCGGAGATTCTACTTTGTATGTCGCACGAGGTTTTTAAATCGAGCAGCTATGAGCTTCCGCTCACAATCTCGGAATTGGCCGATTTTATTAGTTCATCGCGCGAGAGTGTTAGCCGACAATTAAGTGAGTTTAGTAAGGAAGGAATCATCAACCTCAATAAAAAAGAACTTCAAATTTTGAACGAGGAGTTTTTACGTAAGATTTGCTCAAAGGGATAAACTCTCTCAATCAATTTTTAAACATTTAAATTTCAGATATTTATATTGTCATTTAATGGTTTGTTAAGAAATTTTCTTGACAAGGCTGAACCTTTTTTGTAAATTAGTGTTTTTCCTAAATAAGAATTATTCCTAAATAGTATGAGTTATTCCGAACTGGTAAAAATTCTTACCCAAAACGACCTTAAGGTAACGCCACAGCGAGTGGCCGTTTTGGAGGCATTAATGGCCATTAAGGACCATCCAACAGCCGATGCCGTTAAAGAGTATGTACGTAAAAACCACCCAAACCTAGCTTTAGGAACGGTTTACAACATACTCGATACCTTCTGCGAAAAGAAAATAATCAAAAAGGTAAAAACCGATAAGGATTTTATGCGGTACGATATTGAGATGCATAAACATCATCATTTGTACTGCGAGCAGTGCGACTATATTGAGAACTATTACGATGAGGAGTTAGATAAAATACTTCAGGAGTATTTTGAGATGAAACAGATTCAGAATTTTAACATAAAGGAGATAAATCTTCAAATAATTGGAAGTTATAAAGATCATAAACCAACTAAAACCAAGTAATTATGGGAAAAGAAGCAAAAAAAATTGCATCTGTTGATGTTGAAAAATTAATAGGAATGCTTAATGCTGCTCTTGCTGAGGAGTGGCTTGCGTACTATCAGTACTGGATTGGTGCACGTTTAATGGAAGGGCCAATGCGTAGCGAGGTTGAACCAGAGTTGTTATTACATGCAACCCAAGAGTTAAACCATGCTGTTTTGGTGGTAAATCGTATCATTCAACTAGGCGGAACTCCAGTTATTAACCCTAAGGATTGGACAAAATTGGCACGTTGCAGTTATGATGAACCTTCCGATCCATACATTGAGGTTATTCTTGAGCAGAATTTAAAGGGTGAACGATGTGCCATTCAACGTTATCAGGAAATTGCCGATTTTACCAATGGAAAAGATCACTCCACGCATCAAATGGCTGTTCAAATTCTTAATGAAGAATTGGAGCACGAGAACGATATTGAGGATTGGATTACCGATATCAATAGGATGAAGGAGGAGTTGAGGAAATTGAGGATGTAAAGAAAATAGGAGTGATGGATTAATGGAGTGTTGGAGAAACATTGTGAAAAATCACTCCATTAATCCAATCATCCATCACTCCATGGATATGTTCAAATTGTCTAACTAAATAAAAATCAAAAAAATGGAAGAGAATCAAGTTTATGCAATGCCACGTATTGGCGACAAGGCTCCTGAGTTTAAGGCTGTAACTACTCAGGGCGAAATTAATTTCCCTGTCGATTATAAGGGAAGTTGGGTTATTCTGTTCAGTCACCCAGCCGATTTTACACCTGTATGTACATCGGAGTTTATGACTTTTGCATCGATGGAGAAGCAGTTTAACGAGGCTAACTGTAAGTTAGTAGGTCTTTCTGTTGACGGTCTTTACAGCCATATTGCTTGGTTACGCACAATTAAGGAGAAGATTGAGTATAAAGGCATGAAGAATGTTGAGGTTACATTCCCCTTGATTGAAGATATTACCATGGATGTTTCCAAAAAGTACGGTATGATGATGCCTGGCGAGAGCAATACAAAGGCTGTACGTGCAGTGTTCGTAATTGACCCCAATGGCATTATCCGAACAATCATTTACTATCCTCTAAGTTTGGGTCGTAATTTCGATGAACTTTACCGTGTGATTATTGCTCTGCAAACCGCCGATGAGTTTAAGGTTGCCACCCCAGCTGATTGGCGCCCAGGCGATGATGTAATTGTGCCAACTGCTGGTTCGTGTGGCGTAGCCAAGGAGCGTATGGAAACCAAGGATGAAACTGTGAAGTGCCACGATTGGTTCTTCTGCACCAAAAAATTAGATAAGGATACAGTTCTGAAGAAAGTACTTAAGAAATAGATTTTTAATGAATAAAACCCTGTCATCACTGGCAGGGTTTTAATTGTTACTTAGTGATTGCATGTGTGCCCTTCGGAGTGGTTTTCATGATGGCTACAGCCAACCCCAGAATCTTCAATGTGGCCATTCAAAAAAGATTCAACCAGCTCTTGAACATTTCCAGAGCATCCCCTGTAAACTTTAATACCATAGCTATTTAGAACATTTAATGCACCTGCACCCATATTGCCGGCAAGCATAATACTTACATTTTTTTGTTGTAATACAGCAGCAATATTGCTTTTGCATCCACATCCTTGAGGTGAAGGAACTAGTTCTATAGATTCAATCTTTTTATTGTTACCAATAGTAAAAACTGTATAATTTTCACATTGACCAAAATGGTCTTCAACAAAGTTGTTTTTTGAAGGAATTGCTATTTTCATACTTTACTTTTTAGTTGATTAATTATGTCGTTGATAGTTTGTTGATTTTCAGGAATTATCATTTGAATATTTTTACTCCTAAACACTTCTACTACTTTTGAACCAAATCTTCCTGCAATAACCATGCTTATACCTTTTTCCATAAGTAGGTCTGCTGCATCGCATCCTGCCTTTTCTTGATGGTGTCGTACAGGGTTTTCGATAAACTTAGTTTCCTCAGTTGTTGTATCATATAGGCAGAACCAGTCACAACGTCCAAAATGTTGGTCGATTATTGATTTAACATGATTCTCGTTTGAGGCAATTGCTATTTTCATGGCTTAAATTTTTGTGATTAATAAATCATTGTTACACAAAGGGCATTGCTTAGTAGAGTTCTCTGTTAATGTTAATGATATTTTGCAATGACTGCATTTATACCATTCAGCAATTTCAACGTTTCCTCCTTCAAAGTTAATGCAGCTACCTTCTACAAAAGCTTTTGCTATTTTTCTACGAACGCTTTCATAGATTCTTGTAAATGTAGGTCGTGAGATATTCATCATTTTTGCTGCTTCGGCTTGAGTGAGGAGTTCGTAATCACATAGATTAAGAGCTTCGTATTCTTCAAATGAGATAGAAACCTCCGAGCCAATTTTACACTGAACACCTTGTGGTTTAAACCCATCAAAATGAGGAGCCATTTGAATTAATCTGTTTTTCTTATTCCGTACCATAATGAATATTTTTTACAAATTTAATGAACAAATGTTCAAAAACAATATCTTTACGAACAAATGTTCAAAATAAAATTGTGCTAGTAGATTATGGAAACAAAAATTAGGAATTGTGAAACAAGACAATTTAAGGTAGTATTTCCAAATACTTTAAATACAAATGATACGCTATTTGGTGGAGAGGCAATGAAATGGATGGATGAGGTTGCATTTATAACTGCAACAAGATTTACTAAACAAAAGGTCTGTACAGTAAATACTGAAAGAATTAATTTCTTAAAGGCAATCTATCCGAACTCAATAGTTGAAATAATTGGACAGATAATTTGTTTTGATTCTGTTAGACTGACGATTAGAGTTGAAATATTTGCAGAGTTAATGTACAGCAATGAAAGGTATAAGTGCATTGATGGTAACTTTATTTTTGTTGCCATTGATAACAATAACCGTCCAATAAGATTAATAAGTAATGTTTCTTCGATTAAAGATTAAAAGCATTATAAAGAAATACTGCCAGAAAAATCTGGCAGTTTCTTTTTTATTGAGCAATCTCTTCAGTTTTATTCTTCTTAGCTTTTTCTTTTTCTACTTTTGCTTCCAGTTCATTGGCAGCTTGCTCTGCTTTATCTATCTTAGCTTTACGCTCGCTGTACTCCTTATCTTTAATTTTCTTTTCCTTTTTATCCTTTTCGAGTTTTTCTCTGGCTTGCTTTACTTTTTCCTTAGCCTCTTTTGCTTTTTGTTCACCTTCAGTTACTGACTCGTCAAGTTCTTTTTGTTTATTTTCCTTATTCATTTTTGCTTGTTGTGCTCTGTCTTGGCCAAAATCTTTTCCGGAAAGTTCTCCTTTGTTTTTACCATAGGCATTTCCTTTACTCTCTTTACTCTTTTCTTCAGTAGTAGAGGAGTCAGTTGCTTCTGCTTTTAATGTGTCTTTTAGTTCCTTATTTTCCTTTACCTTATCGTCTTGCTTATTTTTGCCTTGACCTTTTTTATCTAAAGTGTCTTTTTCGGCTTTTGCCTCTTTTTGAGCCTTGCCTTTGCCTTTTTGTTGTTGAGCAAAAGTGTTGACATTGCCTAGGGTGATAAAACATACTGCTAGTGCAATGCATAGCAAACTACTTGTGAATTTTGTTTTCATAGTGTTGGGCTTAAAGTTCATTAACTAAAGAATCTACTTCATTAACAGATTGCTGGATGTCTGCAGCATTTTTTTCTGCTTCATTAGCTAGAGAGTCGTTAACCATAATTTCTTGTTTTGCTTTTGCATCTTCTTTGGATGAGCCAGAGCAACTCATCATAAATAGCGATGCAATTGCAATAGCATATAGCATTTTCTTCATAGTAATAGATTTTAATTAAACAATTGATTAGTTGTTTCAATTATACAAGTTACAGCTTTAAGTTGAAAAAAAAACCTCAAAAGTGAATTTTGAGGTTTTGTGATTGATTATCAGAGTGTTTTATTGTGGAATATTTACAGCTCCCATTAAAACCTGAAGTTCTACCTCGGCAGTTTTGGCCTGCATTAAAGCATTAAGATATCGGTACTCGGCATCGAGGTACTTGATTTGGGCATCGCGCAACTCAATATCGCTGATAATACCAATCCGATATTTTTCCATTGCAACATTGGAGTTTGTTTTGGCCAAATCGGCCGATTTCTGCTCAAGTTCAACAAGGTTTTTGGCCAGCACAAGGTTATTGTAGTATTTGATGGCCTCGCCCTTTAAGTTTTGAACTTTGGATTGATTCATTAAATCCTGATTATCTCTATAAATCCGAGCATTCTTAATATTTCGGTTAGCATTAAAACCATTGAATAGGGTTATGCCCGCACTAATTCCAATTGAAGGGCCAAAAGAACGGTTCAGATCTGTGCTACCCTCGGGCGTTGAAGAACGGGAGAAGTTGTATGCAGGTGAAATTCCAATTCGTGGATAGCGCGATGCTTGTGCCTCACGAATGGCAATTTCTTTAAGTCGTAAGTTCAACTTTGCGGCTTGAATTTCTTTATTCTGATTAACTAAATTCTCAATTATTGTGTTGAGTTCAATAGATACAACTTCGGGGGCCAGTTTTTTTACATTGAAGTTTATTTCTGGCTCGCGTCCAATTAGTTTATTCAGGTTGATTTTCAAGTTCTGTATCTTATTAACCTGTTGTAACATCTGCGATGAATCGGCTCTGTAATCGACCTCGGCCTGCATTACAGCAATTTGATAACTGGTACCGATTGCTGCTTTCTCGCGAGCAATTCTCAGCCTATCGCGCGATAGTGTTAATGCCTCGTGGTAGTTTTCCAGCAAATTATTCTCAATGGCAATTGTATAGTAGTTAATGATTATTGATGCAGCAGCATCCTCAACGGTCATCTGAAAGTTGACATTGCTTAATTCCTCGAGGGTTGAGTACTTTTGCTTATTGGCAAACATCGCAAAGCCATCGAATAGGGTCCAGTTTAGCAAAACGTTACCCGATAAGCCGTAACTGGGATAACTAGAGTTTTTGTAGTTTGTTCCATCAGCAAACTCCTGCTTAATGTTGTAAAATGAATTATTGCTTGATGCCGAAGCATCAACCTTTGGAAGAAATCCTGCGTTGCCAAGCGTGTTATTATTATCGGCAATAGACACATCGTTACGAGCAATTCTTATGGAAAAATTGTTCTCCATCCCAATTTTAACAGCATCGGAAAGCGATAGGGTATCTTGACCGATAGTATAAATGCTTGTAAGCAAGAATACTATCATTAAATATGTTTTTTTAAAATTCATACTGTTCAAATCTTTCATTCTAAATTCTTAAACAATCAACTATTAACGAGCAACTATCAACATTATGCTACTCTTCGTCGTGTCTAATCACATTGGCTTTCTTTGTCGAAATATATGTGTAAAGAGCAGGGATAACGTATAGTGTAAGTACTAACGAGAATAGTAATCCCCCAATAATTGTTATACCCATTGGTATACGACTTGTTGAAGCGGCTCCTAGTGCAAGTGCAATTGGTAATGCTCCGAATATGGTTGCTAAACTTGTCATTAGAATTGGACGTAAACGTTGTTTTGCAGCAAATTCAACTGCTTCAAGTTTGCTCATTCCCTGTTCCTTTTTCTGGTTGGCAAATTCAACAATCAGAATACCGTTTTTGGTAACAATACCAATTAGTACAACAATGCCAATTTCGCTAAAGATATTTAATGTTTGACCAAATATCCATAGCGATAGCAATGCTCCTGCAATCGCAAGCGGCACTGTAAACATAATGATTAGAGGGTCGCGGAAACTCTCAAACTGAGCAGCCAAAATTAGGTAAACTAGAACCAGTGCAAGGAAGAATGCAAATAGTAAACTGTTTGAACTTTCCTCAAACTGCTGCGATGTTCCGGTTAACGTTGTGGCAAAAGTATCGTCGAGTGTGGTTTTTGCAATTTCGCGCATTGCCTCAATGCCTTGTCCTAATGTGTAGCCCGGTGCAGGTGATGCGTTGAAAGTAGCCGATACGTAACGGTTGTAACGGTAACGTTGAGGTGGAATACTTTGCTCCGAGGTTTTTATCAAACTACCCAAATCAACCAAAGCCCCATCGCTGGCACGTAGGTAG
>JAEXVC010000061.1 GCA_023406715.1 Bacteroidota bacterium
AGAGCACCTGCCTTACAAGCAGGGGGTCACAGGTTCGATCCCTGTAGCTCCCACAAAGAAACGACCCCGCGGATGCGGGGTTTTTTGTTATGTGCCATACCTACATTTTATACTCTGCAACACTAGACCGCTATTACGTTGGTTCTACCCGCGACGAATTGGCGGAGCGGTTACGCCGTCACAATACCCACCATAAAGGCTTTACAGGAAAAGTTTCGGACTGGGCGTTAGTCTACTCTGAGCCATTCGATACGTTCGAGGCAGCCTATGCCCTAGAGCGTCAAATCAAGAGTTGGAAGAGCCGAAAGAAGATAGCGGAGCTCATAGGCATTTAGCCTAGCAGACTCAGAGCATCCCGATGCAATCGGGAGGGTCCCAGGTTCAATCCCTGTAGCTCCCACAAAGAAACGACCCCGCGGAAGCGGGGTCGTTTTGTTATGTGTCATACCAATTTAATATTCTAAAATGCTGATTTGAGTTAGATGTTGTTTATTTCTAAATGTACTTTTATACCACCTCAGCCACCACAAAAGTGCTTCCACCAACAAAAATTAAATCATCGATTTCTGCATTGTTCTTAGCGCTTACTAGTGCTTCGTTTATTGTCATGTAAGTATTTCCTTTTAACCCAAAGTTCAATGCTCTTTGTTGAAGTTCATTCTGGTCGAGCGCTCTAGGAATTGAGGCTTTTGTAAAGTAGTAAGTGGCATCTTTGGGAAGTAGCGCTAGCATCCCATCAATATTTTTATCGCCAACCATTCCAATAACCATATGCAGTTGTTTGTGTGGAATACGGTTAATTTGCTCCAGAACTTGTGTTATTCCATCAACATTATGGCCAGTATCACAGAATACCTTTGGTGAATCCTGCAATTTCTGCCAGCGTCCCATTAATCCTGTTGTTTTTTGCACGGATTTTAGTCCTGCTGCAACATTATCTCTTGAAATGCTCAATCCGATTTTATTAAGAATATCAACGGAAGCTATTACTCCTGCAAGATTAAACTTTTGGTACGAGCCCATTAAATCTAAATCCCAAGTACTTGCAAAACCTTGGTGGTTTATGGTGATTGATTGGAATGTGTCGGAATATTCAATCTTTTCAACCTTATATTGTTGTTCGGCAAATATTAAATCCGATTTTGTTTCTTTAGCTTTATCAGTAAACACCTGCGAAACTTGTGGTTGAAGTTGGCTTACAACAACAGGCACTCCATTTTTGATTACTCCTGCCTTCTCATAGGCAATTTTTGGTAAAGTATCGCCAAGCAAATCGGTGTGGTCTAATCCAATATTTGTAATAACCGAAAGGAGAGGAGTTATGATATTGGTAGAGTCCAATCTTCCACCTAATCCTACTTCAACTACTGCAATATCAATCTTTTCTTTTGCAAAGTAATCGAATGCAAGGGCAACGGTCATCTCAAAAAATGAGGGTTTGACCTGTTCGAAAAGGGATTTATGCTTGGCAACAAAATCAATTACTTCGTTTTCGGGAATCATCTCACCGTTAATTCTAATTCGTTCCCTAAAATCCTTTAAATGCGGCGATGTGTAAAGTCCAACCTTGTAACCTGTGCTTTGAAGGATTGATGCGAGCATATGCGACGTGCTTCCCTTACCATTTGTACCAGCAATATGGATGGATTTAAACTGCCTGTGTGGATGTTTAAAGTATTCATCGAGTTGAAGGGTGTTTCCTAAATCAGCTTTGTATGCGGCCTTTCCTATTCGCTGAAACATTGGTAACTGCGAGAATAGGTAGTTGAGTGTTTCCTGGTAGTTCATTGCTTTAAATTTGCTGCAAGTTTAGCGATTTTTTGCTTGAAGTAGGTTGTGTCCAGAAAACACTTTTTAATCACGAACCGAACATCACTGGTCAATGATGCTTTTTGAATAACCAAAATTAACCATTTGTAAGCACAAATTTTCTGGTATTTCGGAATAATTAGGTGCCTTTTTTGTTATATTTATAAGATAATTCTAAAGATTTGACTTATGGCTACTAAGAAACCCAAGAAGATTTTTGTGTTGGATACCAATGTTATTTTGCACGATTTTCATTGCATTTACAACTTTGAGGAGAACGACATTGTGATTCCGATTGTTGCGCTGGAGGAGTTAGACCATTTCAAGAAGGGCAACGAGATGATTAATTACCATGCCCGAGAGTTTGTTAGAGAACTTGATAAAATTGCAGGCGACAAGCTTTTTAACGGGGGAATTCAGCTGGGGAAGGATTTAGGAAAGCTTAGAATTGAAACAGGTAAGCCTTTCTCTGATGCGATGAATGAATCGTTTGCCGAGAAAAGTCCCGACCACAGAATTCTTGCCATTACTCATTATTTAGCAAAGAATAACGCAGATAGACCTGTAATCCTCGTTACCAAGGATATCAACCTTAGAATGAAAGCAAAATCGTTGGGTATTGTTGCTCAGGATTACCTTTCCGATAAAGTTCAAGACGTTGATTCGCTTAAGAAAGAGGTTGAAACTGTTGAAGGGCTTAGCGATTCCGATATCCAAAAAATGTACGATGTACACGAAGGCTTAAAAGCCAAGGATATCAAGTTAAAGCCCTATGCAAATCAATACTACATCCTTAAAGGGAATAAATCTAGCGCACTAGCGCGTTTCGATAAGGTTACTGCAAAACTCGATAGGGTTGAGAAAACTCGTGCATACGGTATTGAGCCTCGAAATTCAGAGCAAGCCTTCGCTTTCGATGCTCTTTTGCGTCCCGATATTCAGCTCGTTGCATTAACAGGTAAAGCAGGAACAGGTAAAACCTTGCTTGCGCTTGCCGCAGCTTTACATCAGGAGGATAAGTTTGACCAAATTTTGTTGGCAAGGCCAATTGTTGCCTTGTCGAACCGTGATATTGGTTTCCTTCCTGGTGATATAAATGATAAAATTGGGCCTTACATGCAACCACTGTTCGATAATCTTACAGTAATTAAGAATAAGTTTAAATCGACTAGCAAGGATTACATGCATATTGAGGAGATGTTGCGTACCGAGAAGTTGGTTATTACTCCACTTGCATATATTCGTGGTAGGAGTTTATCAAATGTATTCTTTATTGTGGATGAGGCTCAGAACCTAACTCCTCACGAGATTAAGACTATTATTACTAGAGCAGGCGAGGGTACAAAGATTATTTTCACTGGCGATATTCATCAGATTGACCATCCTTACTTGGATATGAAATCGAACGGATTAACCCACCTAACCGATAAGATGCACGGACAGGAGTTGTTTGCGCATGTTAATTTGGTTAAGGGTGAGCGTAGCTACTTGGCCGAGTTAGCTAGCGATTTACTATAACGCAGCTTGAATGAAAATATAGGGAACCATTTGAAACGTAGTGAGGAATCTCATCAACATTTGAGATTCTTTGCTGCGTTAAAATGGTAATTTTGTATATACTAATAAATTAGAAGTTATGCGCAGAGAACTTTTTATTCTTCGGCACGCAAAATCGTCGTGGAGCGAGGTTGACAAGAGCGACAAGGATAGGGCGCTTAAGCCTAAAGGGATAAAGGATATTGCAAACCTTACTAAAGCAGTTAAGGATACTGTAAAAAATCTCGATTTAATTGTTACAAGTCCTGCCAACAGGGCTGTTCATACATCAGTGCTATTTGCCGAGGGTATTGGTTTCCCTATGGAAAAAATATTGATGAATAAAAAGATTTATGATGCTGATGAGGCAATGATTCAGGAGGTAATATCCAATCAACCTGCCGATATCAAAAGTTTGATGATAGTTGGGCACAATCCAACGCTATCGTACTTTGTGAATGGCTTTTTGCCCGAGCCAATCTTTGAACTACCCACATCGGGCTTTGTATGCCTATACTTCGATACAGCTGATTGGGCGAGCATTAATAAATCATCACTAGTAGAGTTCAACACAAACTTTATACTTACCGAATAGAAAATTAACAATTTGATAATACTTTAATAATAAGTAAATTGTAAAGGAATTCTACCTTTAAAGGTTAGAACTATTTAATATGGCAAAGAATATTCAATTAGTAAACAGGGAGTTAAGTTGGCTATCGTTCAACGGTAGGGTATTGCAGGAAGCTGAAAATCCTGACGTACCAGTTATTGAACGATTGAAGTTTCTTGGTATTTTTTCCAATAACTTGGATGAGTTTTTTCGGATTAGAGTGGCCACTCAGCGTCGATTATTGGTTGTTGAAAAAGGTGCTAAAAAGATAATGGGTCAGAATCCCCGTAAGATTCTTGAGAAGATTCAGCGCATTGTTATTTCGTATCAGGCTAAGTTCGATTTAATTTTTGCCGACATTATTAAGGAACTAAAAAAAGAAAATATATATCTAATTGACGAGAAATGTTTGCAGCCAAGTCAGACTGAGTATCTCCGTAATTATTTTAAAAAGCATATATCAACACACCTTGCTCCAATAATGCTCAAGGGTTTGGAGCATTTCCCTGAACTGGTTGACCAATCCATTTACTTGGCAGTTAAGTTGTCGTTCAAGAAAAATAAAGATGTTAAGGAGTACTCGCTTATCGAAATACCCACAAGGCTGATATCGCGCTTTATTCTGCTCCCTAAAAAAGACGACAAGCACCATATTATTTTACTTGATGATGTTATAAGGCTTTGCCTTGATGAAGTTTATAGCATTTTTCCTTACGACCATTTTGAGGCCTACACCATAAAAATTACCCGCGATGCCGAGATTGACGTGGATAACGATATCTCTGAGAGTTTGCTCGAAAAAATATCTAAAGGTGTAAAGAATAGAAAGAAAGGCGAACCTGTAAGGTTTGTGTACGACTCCAAAATTCCCGCCGATATGTTTGAGTATTTAACCAAGGCAATGGATTTGGACGAGGACGATTTTGGAATTCCCGGTGGTCGTTACCATAACTTTAGGGACTTTATAAAATTTCCCGATTTTTCGAACACAAAGTTGGTTAACGAGCCATTACCACCAATTCCTATAACCGAACTTGAAGAATCGAAAAGCATACTAGCGGTTATTGCCAAGCACGATGTGATGCTCCATTACCCTTTTCATAACTTCACCTATTACATAAAGATGCTTAGGGAAGCGGCAATCGACCCTAAAGTTAAATCTATACAGATAACACTTTACAGGGTTGCTGCGGAATCAAGGGTGGTTCACGCCTTAATGAATGCTGCGCTAAATGGTAAAAAGGTGACCGCTATCGTGGAATTAAGAGCTCGTTTTGACGAGAATTCAAATATTTACTGGTCTAAGCAAATGCAGGAGGCCGGAGTTAATGTAATTTTTGGGATTCCGGGTTTAAAAATCCACAGTAAAATGACCCTGATATCAAGGGAGGAGGGTAGAAAAGAGGTTAAGTATGCCACTGTAAGCACTGGGAATTTTCACGAGGGAAATGCTAATTTGTACACCGATGTAAACCTATTTACAGTAAATCCAAAGATTACTTCGGAGATTGAGAAGGTTTTCACTTTCCTTGAGTACAACTACCGTACATTCAACTATAAGCATCTTTTGGTATCGCCTGTAAATATGAGGCGTAAGCTATACACGTTGATTGAGACTGAAATGGAGAACGCCGCTAAGGGAATACCTGCATACATCCATTGCAAAATCAACAACTTGGTTGATGAGGAGATGATTCATAAATTCTATCAGGCTAGTAAGGCTGGTGTAGAAATAAAACTGGTGGTTCGTGGTATATGCTCTTTAGTACCAGGAATTAAAGGATTAAGCGAGAATATTGAGGTGTACGGAATTGTTGACCGTTTCCTTGAGCATTGTAGAATATTCCTATTCGCCAACGGCGGCGATGAGCTTTGCTTCATATCATCGGCTGACTGGATGACCCGTAACCTTGATTATAGAGTTGAAGTTGCTGCTCCAATCTACGATAAGAAGTTGAAGGCCGAAATGCGCACTGTGGTTGATTATGCTCTCAGAGATAACATTAAATCGAGAATTATTAACCATAAGCAAAATAATCATTTTAAATTTAGAGGCGAGAACGAGGAGGTTTTTCGTTCCCAAATAGAACTTTATAAATACTATAAGCAGAGGGAATTAGGAAAGGAAAAGGCTAATGATTAAAGTTTTAAAATTTGCGGCTATCGATATTGGGTCAAACGCTGCACGTTTGCTTTTAACAAACGTTGTGGAGGAGGGAAATAGTGCTGTATTTAGGAAATCGTCGTTAGTGCGGATGCCGTTGAGGCTTGGCGAGGATTCGTTTAGCACTGGCGTGCTATCGGAGCGCAGAATTGATAAGCTGGTGAAGACAATGATAGCCTACCGCAACTTAATGGAGGTTGAGGATGTTGTGGCGTATAAAGCTTGTGCCACATCGGCAATGCGCGAGGCCAAAAACTCCAAGGAGGTGGTTGATTATGTTCTTGAAAAATCCGGAATTGATATTGAAATTATTGATGGAAAGCGCGAGGCCGAAATAATATACTCCAACGAGATTGTTGAGATGCTTAACGATTCCGACCCGTACATCTACATGGATGTTGGTGGTGGTAGTACCGAAATTACTCTTTTTGAGAATAAGATGAATGTAATATCGCGTTCATTTGATGTTGGAACAATTAGGATGCTTAAGGAAAAGGTCTCTGATGAGACCATAGAGGAGATGAAGCAGTGGGTTAAGGATTTGGGTGTAAAAAATCGAAATCCGAAGATTATTGGTTCTGGCGGTAATATCAATAAAATATATAAACTATCAGGGAAAACAGAGAATATACCTCTCTCATACAAGGAATTTAAAGACTTGTATAAGTTTCTCCAGTATTATACCATCGATGAGCGCATTAAAGTTTTAGGTATGAACCCCGACCGAGCCGATGTTATAATACCCGCGTCTAAAATCTATCTAAAAGTAATGAAGTGGGCTGGTGCAAAACAAGTGATTGTTCCAACCATTGGAGTATCCGATGGTATTGTACATATGCTTTACAGGGAGTATAAAGCGCAGGGAAAATAATTTGTTTTTTATTTAAAATAGGTCTAAATTGGCTTTGTATTTTCGGCTTGTATTCTCAAAAGATTGTTTGATGAAGCAATCAAATCATTCTTCTAAATATTTGCATTCAATCATAAGAATAGTGATTGTAGCAATTCTCTATTTTATACTTGGAAAGTTTGCTTTTGCCATTTCTGTATCAAACAGTATAGTTACCAATGCGCCATTTTTTGCTGAGGGGATTGGGCTTGCAGCGACCATTCTTTTTGGATATGTTAATGCTATTGGAGTTTTTATAGGCCAATTTGTGCTAGCCGTTACCTCTGGGTTAGACGTTAATTCTAGCATTGGAATATCATTGCTCAACTCGTTTCTTGCAATTCTTGGCCGATATTTGTTTTTCAGATTTAAGACTTCCGAAAGTTTTTTGGGTTTTAAGAACGTTCTATTGTTATCAACCTTAATTTTACTTGTGTTACAACCCTTATCTGCCATTTTTGGAAATTTAATTTTAGTAGAATTTGCACAATTAAACCCCGCTATATATTGGGTTTCCTTTATTCCCTGGTGGCTGGGAAATTCCATTGGGCAATTAGTTCTTTTGCCATTGTTACTTCTTTTATTTGCAG
The DNA here is from genome assembly GCA_023406715.1 of Bacteroidota bacterium. Classification (GTDB taxonomy): domain Bacteria; phylum Bacteroidota; class Bacteroidia; order Bacteroidales; family Tenuifilaceae; genus SB25. Next base: position 7,602 of record JAEXVC010000061.1, read on the forward strand.
GAGAGTATAAGGTTAAAACTTCGATTCTGAGGGATATTCCAGTAGCCCTACTATCGTTTCTTGTAACATTTTTGGTATTCAAACTAACCTACTATATCGATATTAGCTACTCTTTTCTTGCGCTTTTCTTTCTATTCCCTTTGACTTTAATTTTTTCCGCCAAAGGTAAGCCTGAAACCGTTACTTTATCGTTGCTATTTATGACCGTGGCCGCATTCTCTGCAATCTCCTTAAATGTTAGTAGATTTTCCGATATCGATAGTTGGGATACTTTTATGAAGCTCGATTTGCTGATTGTAAGTTTGCAACTTTCGGGTCTAATTCTTACTTTTTTGCTTGATGATAGGAATAGGGTTGAGAATGCTTTAAGGGAGAGTGAACTACAATTAAAAGAGATAAATAAATCAAAGGATAAACTTTTCTCCATTATTGCCCACGATTTAAAAAGTCCATTTACGAGCATCGTTGGGTATAGCGAAATTCTGAAGGATTACACGGCAAATTGTAATCAAAAAGAGACTGTTAACTATGCATCAATTATAAATACATCATCAAAACAAACCTTACAATTACTTGAGAATTTGCTCGATTGGGCTAGACTGCAGCAGGGGCGTATTGTTTTTCGTCCTCAAAATTTGAACTTGCACGAACTAGCATACGAGGTAGTTGATTTAGTTAAAGACATTGCGGAACAGAAAGGAATTTCACTTCAAAATTCAATTCCTAATACGTTGAACGCTCACGCCGATAAGGAGATGATAAAAACGGTTCTGCGTAATTTGGTTTCAAATGCAATTAAGTTTACGGATAAAGGAGGATTTGTGGAAATATCATCTAAACTAAAGGATAAGGAAGTTTTTATATTGGTAACCGATAATGGAGTTGGCATAAGCGCCAATGATATTGGAAAACTTTTTGATATAAGTTCCAACTTTTCTACAAAAGGAACCAACGAAGAGAAGGGAACAGGTCTTGGATTATCGCTTTGCAAAGAGTTTGTCGAAAAGAATAATGGAAAAATTTGGGTTAAAAGTGAGTTGGGCAAGGGGAGCGAGTTTACTTTTAGTTTGCCCTTAATACAACGTTAATAGGTTATCTTTCGCGTAATTTTATACTCCAGTTTCTTATCTTTAACCTTATCGTCATCGGTAACTGTACATTGATAAGTAAGTTTAAGATTCCAGTTTCCGTAGGAATCGTATCGGTAATCGTAATAATAGCCTTGCTTTAGTTTAGAGTCGGGCAGTGCTTCAAGAATAATATCTCCCCTTTCATTGTAGGCACGTTTTATCGAAGATTTTGGAGGAGTCTTTGTAAAATCGAGTGGGTAGATGTGCGTTGCAACGTACTGCTCATTACTTCTGTAAACCATTACCCTAAGTGAATTATTTGCAGGAACATAAAGGAATCGTTCAATGTTTATGAACACTCCTGATTCGTTAAAAATTCTTACTTCCTTGAGCCTCCCAATGCTGTCGCATGTGGCTTGGGCGTATTGTTTTTTTACCTTTTCGTAGAAAAAAGTAATATCCTGTAGACATCCTGTTGTATCGTTATATTTAACTATTGCCTCTTCGGTAACCCATCCTTTGTAGTTGATAAATTGACGGGTAAATTTTCTTGTTGGTTCTCCCTTTGCGTTATATGCCCAGGTTGTTTCGTACTGAACGCCACCTACGCTGTTGTATTTAGTTTCCGAGATAATTTTTCCGTTGTTGTTATACTTTTTAACAATTTTAAATGTCGAGTTTGTGCCATTTTTTATTGCAAGAAGCTCGTGACTCTCCTCTACTTGGTAGAAATTTGCACCTCTCGATGCAGGAATCTGCGAACTTAAATAGATATCAATTATAGGCTGAGCCAACAAGGAGTTTCCTGTTGTAGTAAGCAAAGCAATAATTAATATTTTTGTTACTATTTTCATTTATTGTTATTAAAAAGCGTGTAAAGATAATTATTTGTAGCTAAACCAAAAGAAATGTTTAACCTGCTTCAAAACTGTTGATTATAGCTATTTTTGAAAAAACGTTAGTGTGATTCCTGTTGGTTGTGTCAATAAATGTAGAGGTTGCAAGCATCGTGGCTGGAGCATGGCCGAAAGCCTTGCCCAGAAATATATGTTTGTACAATCAAAGTTAACACTTTGGGCAGATAGGGTTGAGCCTGTTCGTTCTGTTGAAGATGCTGAACGATGGGGCTATAGGAGTAAAACAACC
>JAEXVC010000069.1 GCA_023406715.1 Bacteroidota bacterium
TTCCCTTCAATATCATACTCAACAGGCGATGATTTTTGGATTCCCTTTTTCCAAAATTCAATTCGTTTCAAATTCCCATTGTTATGCCAGTACTTCCAAGTACCGTCTTTTAGCCCATTTACAAAAAGTCCCTGCTCAACCAACCTATTATCGCTCGACATAACCCGATAGCTTCCATTTAGTAAAAACCCTGAGAATCCACCCAAATTTGATGATATTTTTTCGTTCGAATACCAGTAGTAGCGTAAATTGTTAACGGTTTCAACTTTTACTACCTTTACTAAAGTTTGAGTGTATATATAGGAGCTGTCTATTTTTATGGTTATATCCCTGTAAGTTGGATAATTATTACTATTGATTTGAGAGCAACCTCCAAGCAAACCAATAAATAGTATAAGATAGGTGAATCGCATTATTTGCTTAGTTTAGTGGTGAATGTTTTAATTTCGTTACTATATCTTAAACTTATGGAGTCTTTATAAACGCTTATAACCCTTACGTTCATTACTGAGTCCTGATTTTTAACCAAAAAGTTTGAGTTGTTGATTTTTAATAGTCCAATTCGACTGTTTTTATCAGTGGTTTCAATAATGCCGCTATAAACAATTGCAGGCCAAGTGACTTGAATCTTTGCTGTTTGATAATTTGTGTATTCGTTATAGTTTTGAGTGTTTCGTGTATTTGAGGTTTTAACTTTTACCTCTTTTAAAAATGGATCGGAGTAGGATGCATCAATCCTAAATTTTTCCTTTTTAACTTTGATTCCAGCACTCTTTATTGGGTTAACATTGGGCAAATCAAGATTACTGCTATCATTAAAGTACGATAGTACTTTGTAGCCAATTAATCCCCAAACAAAGATTACAAGTATCCCCAGTATGATATTTTTTCCTTTCGGCTTAGACATTATTGTAAAGTAAAACTAAATGTTTCGCTAAAACTACTCTTATTCCCAGCTTTATCAATTGTTTTTACCTTCCAGTAAACGGTTCCCCTGTAAGAGGTTGAAAGGCTATAGCTCTTTGTTTCCGATTTCTCATAAAATAACTTTGAGGCTGCTGAAAAGTTGTTTTCCTTGGCTATGTATATGCTGTCGTAAACCTCTGTAGCATCCGTTGATGTATAATCCCAGGTTAAGTCAATAGGCAGGGAGCTAACTGTAGAACTGTTCGACGGACTCTGCAAAACTGGTTTTTCGGGAGCTGTTAAGTCAATTATAAATGTACTGTTCTGTACCTTCGACTGCGAGTTATCATTGTAAGCTCTAACACCCCAAACATACGTTCCCTCGGGCAGTATCTTTGTAATGGTATCCCTTGTTGTGAACTCCATTGGGATTGCAAGGCTCCCGCCCCAAGAGTCTTTCTTAACGATTAGGGCATAATTGGTTGCGTTGGGTAATGTATACCATTGGAATTTAATAGATGTTTTTCCAAAAACCTCATTATTCAAGGGTAATCGAAGTAGGACTTCTTGATCTGACAAATCGGGTAAGTCCTGTATGGTAAAACTTCTGGTAAACCATTCTGTTTCCGAACCACTATTTATTGCTTTTACTCTCCATTGATACCTATTCGGGTTAAGGGTTACCGAGAATTTGGTTTTTGTTACAAGCGTGTCCAATGGTATTGAGAGAATAGTATCGAAGTGTGTTGTAACAACCTGTAACCTATAACCTGCAGCTTCGTCCAGTTCGTTCCACCAAAAGGTAAGCGTAGTTTTTGTTGTTACCAAATTATCGGTTGGAGCCATAATTTCTATGGTTTCATTAGAAATATCCTCGTCAATAATTTCGTCACACGATACAGTTAACAGTAGCAGTATTGCTATCAGATAGTTTAGTTTATTCATTGCCAATATCCTTTATATCCTGAATAAATAGTGTCATTAATAGTTGAGAATTACCGGAAAGATTCTGCTTTGAAAGCGAAAAATCTACTGATTTTATTACACCTGGGTATTGCTTTGTTTCCAGTTCGAAAAGTAGCCTTAATAGGTCAATATAGCCTCCTGTAATAATTGCTTTATATGTAAGAATCCTATACCCATTATCCATGTACTCGTGTGGAGCAGGGAAACTTACAATGCTTAAATTGTTATAATTACTGAATTTTGATATACCCTCTAGTAATTGCTCTTGAGTGTAGTTCCCAATGTAGTTGTCGGAACCAATCAACGAGTCGATTTTTTTCAACTCCTTTTCGTAGAAAAGAATACTCGTTGTGGCATCGCTAACGCTTTCGGTTTTAATTTTAATATCGGAGTACTGTTTTTTTATTTTGAGAGTCTCCCTAATGGAGAATATATAGATAAACCAAAGGATAACGAATCCTCCAATTAAAAGGTATAGAAATTTTTGTCGATATGTGGCGTTTTTAAGCATTACTTAATATCAAGTATGATTTCAAAGAAAATTGGTTTATCTGGTTGCTCCTGTCCAAATTGATTAATGTAGATATCCCTAAGCCATGGCTCCAGTTTAAGATTATCTTTCCAATTGTTAAAATATCGGGAGTTAGAGCAGTTTCCTGCCACCAGAATTTTATTCTCGCCATAAACTATAGGTTTATCGCTTCGGATTTTGCTGTCTACAGGGAATACTTGTAGTGATGTAAGTTGAATGGAATCGGGAACTAGCTGCGCAATCCTATCGCAATAATATGAAAATCTGGACGAGTTTAACAAGCCTGAACGCTCAATAAATTTACGTTTTTTGGTGTATTGATCCTTCAACTCCTCATTGCGACTTAATAGCGATTGGTGTTGTTGAAGCGTATTGCTCAATGCCTCATACTTGCTGTTGTAGTGCGAAAAAACCATAAAGTTTACTAGAAGTATTGCAAACACTGCAATTAGCAAGCACCATCCTGTAAGCCAAACAGCACGCTTAAAAATGAAGTTATCCTTATTTAAGGTAGATATTGAAATCTCATCAATGCTAATATTTGCCAAATAGCAAATGGATAAAGAGTAAACAGGCATTAAGCAGCCCCTTATGCTATCCCCATTTAAGAATGTAAAATCAAAATCCTTGTTTATAGTTGGGGTAAACTTAGCTTGTTCGTTGCTGGAGGTAATTGTCCATAGTTCAGTACTAAACGTTGTTTTTTCAGCAAATAGAAAGTTCGTATTTGATACAACAAATGGGCCTAGATATATGGTTGCAGGGATTATGCCTAGTTTATTTAGAGCATTAATAAAATTATCTAACACTTCGCGGCGGATTACACTGAGGTAATTTCCATCGCCATATTCTGTTTTTTGAATGTAGAAATCGTCCTTGCTAGCATTGGGTAGTACTAAATCCAACGGATTATTACCAATGTTATCGGTAACATATTTGTGTATAACATTCTTGCCGTCGATGCAGAGTACGACAGGTGTGTTTTTCTGTAAATGTTCCCGAATACTTTCAATTGAGCCAATCTCTAATGCTTGCTTTTCAATACTTATTTTACCTAAATGCTTTTTAACCTTGATTAAATGCAATAAAAACCTATCAGGGCTATGGAAAGTAGCCTGAATCCCCACCACAGAGTTACCTCTGATTAATCCAACATTTTTTACTTTTTCTAACATTTAGCCAATAATTGTGGGACGGATAAAAATATTCAGTTTAGTATCCGATTTTTCCTTGGTACGGCTACTAAAGAACCATTTAATAATTGGAATTCGCTGAATTAGCGGAATACCTCTCGATGATTCTCGGGTGCTTTTCTCTTCCAGTCCACCCAGCAATACCATATCTTGATTTTTTACTCTGATTTTTGAAGAAAAATCCCTTGATACTAATCCTGGAGGTGCAAACTCGCTAATACGCTCTGTAAAATCGGACTGGGTTACTTTAACATTTAGCGTAATTTGATCGTCGCCCGAAACGAAAGGTTTTATAACAACCTCAAGTTTTGCATCAACGTTGGAGTAGTTTATTGTTTCGGAAACAACCTGCGTTTGACCCGCAACAACATTGCTTTGTTTAACTAGGTAATACTCTGTTTCGCCAATATTTATTTTGGCCTCGTGACCATTTAGCGTGGAAAGAATAGGCGTAGAGCGCACCTTTAGTGCTCCCAAACTCTCCAATGCTTTAATGTTCAGGTAAAAGTTGTTACTTACTTTTCCCAGATTTGCCAAACCTACACCTTCAATTAAACTGTTGATTGCCTTTGTGCTAAGCTGTAAGTCCACACCCGATAGAACTGTCCCTTTTGTTGTTGCAGGTGCCTGCCCAAAACCAGCGTTTAGCCCTGTTTCAAGCGTTGTGGTCGATTGAATGTCAACAATAATAACCTCAATCATGATTACAGGAACCGATTTGTCAATCTGGTTGCAGAAATCTTCGAACACACGAATCCTCTCATTACTTCCACTTGCAAGAATGCTATTCAAATCGGAAAATTCTTTTAAAGAAATATCCTGTGTAAATTCTTTAGGAATAACAACCAATAGACTATCAACAGGCCTATAATTAAACTTAATAATTCTACTAACCTTAAAGTCGTTAAGTTTTCTATCGCCAATAATATAGGTTGAACCATCCTTTACAAAGGTGATGTCCTTTCCGGTAAACATACCTTTTAGCAAATCATCATATTCAACATTTTGTAACGATAAGGTAATGTTGTCCTTTAATTCAGTACTTATAAAATAGTTAACTCCGCATTGCTTTGATGCATCCTTGATTACCTCAAATATTGGTGCATCAACTGCATTTACAGATATCCTGCTACCGCTTGTTTTTACAATATTTAAATCGTACGAGTCGTTATTGCCCGATTTGTTTACCTTGCTGATTTGTCGCGATTGATTGCGAGTAGTACCATAGGAATCGTACGATTGTTGTGCTTGATTTACAGGTTGTTTAGATATCACATCCTTAATAAAGTAACTTCCATCATCGTTCGCTTCAACCTCAAGGTTGTTAGCCTTAACAAGGTTCTCCATGGCACTCTTAAATGGCAAGTTTTGAAGGTATATATTGATTAACCGATCCTTGGTATCGGGCTGGTTAATAACATTCTTTCCTGTTTCAAGGGTTATTTGCCGAGTGACAATTCCCAACGGAATGTTCTGAAAATCGATAGATAGCAAATCATCTGCTTGTTTATAATCAACAATGCCTTTCAAGGGGCGCTGCGCAACTTGTGGTCGGTATAAATCAACAATATTTCCAACTGAGGTTATTTCAAGTTTGTATTGCTTACAAAGGAATATCAACAAATCGGCCACGCGTACCTTTGTGAAGTTGTTGATAACAACAAAATCCAAATCGGTAGCAACGTTTATATTCAATCCCGATAGATTGGCAACTGCCCTTACAAATTCCTGAATGGAAACATTGGTGACCGTAATATCAATGGTTCTATTTAGCGCCTCAATGCTTTTGGATAGTGCCTCAATCCGATATGCAATATCGGTAGAATCCACAATTGTTTGCTTTAGGGTGTCGGAAGTGGTTCTGTTCTCAGCCTTTAACCCTGTTGTAAGGCAAAGCATAAAACATAAAACCACTATTTTTCCTAATAACTTGTACATGGTATATTTAATTCTTTTTATTTCGCTTTACTGAAAATCTATTAGCATTGGGTAAATCTCCTCCAGCGATGTTTCGCCAGTTGCAAACATCTCTAGCGCAGCCTGCCCTAATGTTTTAAAGTTCGCTTTGGTGTATATACCCTCAATATTCTGCTTCCTAACCATTAAGCGGATTTCATCATCCAGTTCAATCATCTCGTAAATAGCCCTACGTCCTTTATAACCTGTAAAGTAACAGTTGTTGCATCCTACAGGAACATACTGGGTATTGGGCAGTTTAATGGATTTATCAATTAGTGGAAACTCCTCGGGATGTAACGGTTTTTTTGTTTTGCACTCAGGGCAAAGCTTGCGAACCAAACGTTGAGCAACGCTTAGGTTTAATGTACTGGCAAGCAGGTACGATGGTATTCCCATATCCTGCAAACGCGATATTGTACCTACCGCAGAGTTTGTATGAATTGTAGAAAGAACCAAGTGACCCGTTAGTGCTGCACGTATAGCCATTTGTGCCGTTTCAACATCGCGAATCTCGCCTAGCATTATAATATCTGGGTCTTGGCGGAGGAAAGTACGCAGTGCACTAGCGAAACTAAGCCCAATCTCCTCCTTTAGCTGCACCTGATTAATACCCTCCAACGTGTACTCAATTGGATCCTCAATGGTTAAAATATTGCTGATTTCCTTGTTAAGTATTTTTAGTGTAGCGTAGAGTGTTGTCGTTTTACCCGAACCTGTCGGCCCGCTTATCAGAATAATACCGTGAGGTTTAAGAATAGTGTTACGGTAAACCGCAAGCTGTTCCTTGGAGAAACCCAAAGCCTCCAAATCAATTTGAGTGGTATCCTTGCTTAGTAAACGTAGCACAACCTTTTCACCATGCAGTGTAGGTAG
>JAEXVC010000077.1 GCA_023406715.1 Bacteroidota bacterium
ATTCACAAGAGGTCCGTAGTTCTGAAGCCCATCCGTAAATAAAAAAACCATCTTTTTTGTATTTGAGCCATGGGTGTTATACTTGAGTAGTTTATTTTTTGCATCAATCAAACCACTTCCCATTGCCGTCATTTGCATTGGACTACGAGCCGATAAATCGTTAAAAACCTTATATGAAGCATAGTTTGCAGCAACTGGTTCATCGTTGTTTGTGATTTTTATAAATTCCTTGTTGAAATTGGAGCTGCTGGGTTGATATACCATGGAGGAAAAGTAGGTTAATCCCAGAGAGTCTCCTTCCTTTTGAAACTCCTCCAGTTTGGGGATAAATGCATTTACAGCAGTTTTTAGTGCATCTATCCTTTTTTGCGACGAACCCACAACGTTAGAGTTCATACTTCCGGAAATATCTAGAGTTAAAACAATTTTTGCCGAGTCCCGTATTACGGGGATTTGAAATGTTTTTGACTCTGGGCTACAACCTGTCTTTGATACTGTGTAAACAAACGAAAGGTAATTTTCCATACCCAACGGACATCGCTTGTTGATAGTAACCTCAATAATGTTTCCTGCAGTATTTAGGGTGTAATTATTGAATATTTCAGTGCAGCTACCCTCTTCAGTACTTGTTGATACAGTATAATCTGTAACATTGATTGGGATAGTAAATGATGTGGTTACACCAACCCTTACAGCTGGGAGAATGATTTCACCAGCCCCTCCAAGGTAGGAAACTGCTGGATAGTCAGTGATGTTGTTGCTTAGCATATTGCAGGGTTGCGCGCTAATTGTGTTTACAATTAAAATAGTTGCCCATAAAATTATTGATGGCAGCCATTTAATCAGATTGTTTGTGCTTTGGTTGTTTTCTTTCATTTTTTATTTTTTTGTGTTAAATATCTAAAGCGCTATATACTAGCATAAAGTTACACCAATTTTGTTTATGGGTGTTTTTTTGCTTTAAATAATTAAACAAACGTAGAGGTTTTTGCGAATTCCTTTATCTATTAGTATTCTCTGATTATCATAATGTTCTTGAGTTAATTTACGAAGATTGCTAGGAGTTGCGGTTAAGGACAAAAAAAGGATGAGATTAAGGGTACTATACAAAAACAGCAAAGCGCTCTAATTTTTAAAGAGCGCTTCGCTGTTTTTGACTTATTAGAATCGATTAAATCTTAGCGTTATCCACCAGGTTGTCTACGAATTGCTTAATTGACTTAGAGTCTGTTGCCCCATAAAAATCGAAGTAGTATTCAATTAAATACTTCTTTATATCGTCGTTGCTCATTTTTTGGCGACGAAGAATTGGAAGAATAGTGTAAAACTCATTTGTTAATGCCTCCTGATCAACAAAAACAAGGTCGAATTTTGTAATTTCTTCACTAGTGCGGGTATTCTTCTCGTACAAATAAACCGCTATGCTAGGTATTTCGTTTGATGCGATACTTCCAGCGTTTGTTGCCAAAAGTTTATCTTTCTCCACCAATAGTGCATTCTGCTCGTATCCTAGTTTTTTCGATACAGGATTGTTGTTTACCCTATAGTAGAATACAATGAATTTGTTTTCATCAATTTGATAATGTCCTGCACTTACAGGAATTGATACCTTATCGCCTATTACTGAGAACTTATCGTTGCCAAAGTACCCTTTTAGGTCGGCCACCTCTTTTTCTTCTGGTTTGTAACGTTCTGCCATTAGGCTTCGGCGTTTTGTAGGAACAGCAACCTCTTTTACGGTAACTGTTAACTGCTGAACAGCCTCAGGTGATGGAGGAAGGTGCATTTTCATCATATAACGACCGGTGTTCTGACTAATGGAGATGATGTAAGAGTCGAACGAATCGAAAGTAACTTTGTCGGACGATTGCAAGATATCTCCGGCCTTAAGTTCTGTACCTGTTTTGTAATTTATCACCTTACCATTAATACGGGTAACGGTGTAACTGTCCTGAGCGTATGTTTGTAGTCCAAACATTATCAAGGCAATTGCAATTAAACTAAACTTTTGGCTCATATATTTTTTAAATTAGTTTTTGATGAATCAACAATTTATGTACCAAAGTTACTAAAATAAAACTATTGAAATCTGTGTTTATTGTTTTTTGCCTTTTCTTTTATCTACAAGACTGTAGGAATGGTCAATCCATTCTTTTATAAGAGTTGCAGGAATTGAACCGTCAATTCGAACGGTGTTCCAGTGTTGCTTGTTCATGTGGTAACCAGGCTCAACCGCGGGGTACATTTCGCGCAGTTCAACGGCTTTTTCTGGATTGCATTTTAGGTTTATAGTTAAATCGCCAGTTAGATTTGTTAATGCAAAAATTTTCCCGTTTACCTTAAAAACCAAAGTATCCTCATCAAAAGGGAAACTCTCTGTTACATCGGGTTTCGAGATACAATAGTCTCTCAGTTCAACTATGTCCATAACTTAAAGTGTTGGGTAAAAAGCATCCTCAATATGCTCAATTACATGTTTCTGACCTTGAATTAGTACGGATACCACATCGAACCGAACTTCTGCATCAATATTGAATTCCTGCACATAAGCATCAGCAGCATCCACCATATTTTTTTGTTTTTTACGCTTAACGGCATCTTTGGGCTCTTCCCAGTAATCGCTTTTGCGGGTTTTAACTTCAACAATCACTAGCATACCCTTGTCCATAGCCACAATATCCAACTCTTTATGGCCATAATGCCATTTCCTGTTAAGAATTTTGTAACCCTTGGTTCGCAAATACTCAACTGCAATATCTTCGCCTAAATCTCCTAACTCTTTATGTTGATGCATATCATCTTTTTGGAAATGTTTCTAAAAAACGCATAAATGTTGACATCCTGTTGACCAAAGGTTAAATTTATTTGACAAAACTAAGTTTTAACAGAACAACCTGAAACAAATTTGCTTAAATTCCGATTAAGTATATGGATAATCACAAAACTTTAGTTAATGAGAAGTTTGTTAACCATAATAACCTTTCTGTGTCTTTTTTCCAATTCCTCATTATCAAATATAGATAATTTTGAAGGCAAAATCAAAATAGTAAAGGAGAGCATATACGATACTCTTCAGATAGAAATTAGCGTAAAAAACGATGTTGTTCGGATTGATGAGATAAGTAAGCGGAATATAGTTAATCGTAGCTACCTAGTTGATTTATCTAAAGAAAAGATATACGCTCTGTCGTTAAGGGAAAAATTATATACCGAAGTTCCAATTAATACAAATAGCCATAAAGCACAAGTGGATATTATCAAAACCCAAAATACGATGAGCGTAAATGGGGTTACTTGTTACCAGTGGCGAGTTAGGGATAAATCGAAAAACACAGAGGTTACCTATTGGGTTGCTCCCAAGGAGTTTGGGTTTATGCAGTCATTAATCAGTATCATAAGCCGAAGCGAAACGCCACTTAGAATACTTGGTCTGTTTCCCTATACAAATGGATACTTTCCACTGCTATCAGTTGATAGAACATTGTTGCGAAAGGTAAAAGAAAGTGCTAAGATAGTTGACATTAAGCACACAAAACTTCCCGAAGGTTTATTTGCTATTCCTCCTGATTTTCGGGAACTCCTAAGTTAGCAGGCATCGAGAAGGTTAGTTCAGCGCCCTCCTCGTTAACCACAAGTTGAACTTTGCGTCCTATTATTAATGGGTAGTTTGGCTCTGTATGACCAGCAGGAAACCCATAGCAAACAGGAATATTGTAATCCTTCATTATGCTATTTATGATTTCGTAGGCATCGGAACCGAACGGTGTTTTGTTATCCTTCATATCCGAGAATGAGCCCACAACCAAGCCTGCAATAGTTTTTAGTTTACCGCTACGCTTAAGGTGCATCATCATTCTATCGATATGGTAGAGGTACTCATCCAAATCTTCAATGAAAAGTATTCTATCCTGAGGTGTTATATCGGCATCGGTTCCAATTAGACTGTTAAGAATTGATAAATTTCCACCAGCCATTAATCCTGTTGACTTCCCAAAATGGTTGAAATGATGAGGGGGTATTTTATAGGATAATTGCTCTCCCGAAAGAGCTTTGACAAGATAATTAATTGACTCATTGCCAGAAATATCACTTGTGAAGTTTATGGGCATTGTGGCATGTAAAGTTTCCATGCCATACCAACTACTAATAATGCTGTGTAGAACAGTAATATCGCTATACCCAATAATCCACTTGGGATTGAGCTGTAACTTACGCAAATTGATTAACTCCAGAATTCGAACAGAGCCATATCCGCCTCTAGCGCAAAGAATAGCCCTTACGGATTTGTCTTCTATCATCTCCATAAAATCCTCAGCACGCTCCTGGTCTGTCCCTGCAAACTGGTAATGTTGCGAAAAAAGACGTGGCGATGTTTTAACCATAAATCCCTTAGCGGTTAAAAACCTAATGGTTGGCTGCATTTCGTCGCGGGTAACAAAGCGTGCAGGGGCAACAATTGCAATGGTATCGCCAGGTTTTAGATATGGAGGAGTGATGTTTTCCATAGAGAATCCTTTTCAAAAATCTTTAATTTGCATAAAATTAGGAATTTTTTAGAGTATCGCCTAAGCATAATCCGTTTTATTTTCGATTAAGAGATATTGGCTCCAACTGAGCTAAAATTTGAAATTGGCTTAACGTTTACTGTCAAACATTTAAGTTTTTAGTGTAGATTTGTAGTCTTTTATGAAAAAACAATACTGTTATAACAAGTTGATATGAAGAATTTTAAGCGATACCTGATAACTTCGGCTTTGCCCTACGCCAATGGTCCAGTTCACATTGGGCACCTTGCAGGGGTTTATATCCCTTCCGATATTTACACCCGTTACTTAAGGGAAAAAGGGGTAGAGGTTATTTCTGTTTGTGGTTCCGATGAGCACGGAGTGCCTATTACAATTAAGGCTCGTCAGGAAAACACCACTCCACAGGCAGTTGTGGATAAATACAACTCCATAATTAAGGATTCTTTCGAAAAATTTGGTATTTCTTTCGATATCTATTCCAGAACAACATCAAAAGTCCATTACCAAACCGCAAGTGAGTTTTTCCGTAACCTTTACGATAAGGGCGTTTTTATTGAGAAAACCACAGAGCAATATTACGACGAGGAGGTTAAGCAATTTCTGGCCGATAGATATATCACAGGAACCTGTCCGCATTGCAGCAACGATAGAGCCTATGGCGACCAGTGTGAAAAATGTGGAACCAGTTTAAATCCAACAGATCTAATAGACCCTAAATCAACCTTAAGTGGGTCTAAACCAGTTTTGAAAGCTACCAAACACTGGTTCTTGCCTTTAGATAAGTTTCAACCTGATTTAGAAAAGTGGATTCTTCAGGAGCATAAAGAGTGGAAAACCAATGTTTATGGACAGTGTAAGAGTTGGCTCGACCAAGGCTTGCAACCTCGTGCGGTAAGTCGCGATTTAGATTGGGGTGTACCGGTTCCCGTGGAGGGCTCCGAAGGAAAAGTGCTTTATGTTTGGTTTGATGCGCCTATTGGTTATATATCTGCAACAAAGGAGTGTACACCTGAATGGGAGAAATACTGGAAGAGCCCTGATACCAGAATGATTCACTTTATTGGTAAGGACAATATTGTTTTCCACTGCATTATTTTCCCAGCAATGCTTAAGGCTGAAGGAAGTTATATTCTGCCCGATAATGTTCCAGCCAATGAATTCCTTAACCTTGAGGGCGATAAAATATCGACATCGAGGAATTGGGCTGTATGGTTGCACGAGTATTTAGATGAATTCCCAGGCAAACAGGATGTACTTAGGTACGTTTTAACTGCCAACATGCCTGAAACAAAGGATAATGATTTTACCTGGAAGGATTTTCAAACCCGTAACAATAGCGAGTTGGTTGCAATCCTTGGGAACTTTATAAATAGAGCAATGGTACTTACTCAGAAGTATTTTGATAGTAAGATACCTGCTCCCGGTGAAATTCTTGACTACGATAAGGAAACCATTGCCGAAATACCAAGAATTAAACAGGCCATTGAGTCGAACTTGGAAGAGTTCCGTTTCCGCGAGGCATTAAAAGAGGCCATGAACCTTGCACGTTTAGGTAATAAGTACTTGGCCGATACAGAGCCTTGGAAAATGTATAAACAAGACCCAGAGAGGGTTGCAACAATTCTTAACATATCGATGCAGATAACTGCAAACCTCGCCATACTGCTTGAGCCATTTTTGCCTTTTACTGCGGATAAAATCCGAAAGATGATTGATTTTGCTGATAATAAATGGGAGCATGCAGGAAGTGCCAATCTTTTGAAGGCTGGACACAAGTTGAATCAACCCGAATTATTGTTCGATAAGATTGAGGATGAAACAATAAATGTTCAACTAGCCAAATTGCAGGCAACAAAAGAGGCTAATGCTCAGAAGCAACTTGTAAATGTTCAACCACAGAAAGACGCTATTTCCTACGATGATTTTTCGAAAATGGACATCCGTATTGGAAAAGTACTAGAAGCTGAGCGAGTTCCTAAAACTCAAAAACTGATGAAATTGAAGGTTGATACAGGAATTGATACAAGAACTCTTGTTTCTGGAATAGCAGAACACTTTACACCAGAGCAGGTTGTTGGACGTCAGGTTTCAATTCTTGTAAATCTCGAGCCACGTAGCATTAAAGGAATTGAGTCGCACGGAATGATTTTAATGGCCGAGGATGCCGACGGAAAACTTAAATTTGTTCAGCCTTCCGACGATGTTGCAAACGGCGCTACAGTTAAATAAACGCACATGAATACCAAAACAAAACCCTCAAGACCTTGAGGGTTTTGTTTTATATACTTAGTAGCCAAACCTTATCACTTAACTTCTGTGCTTTTAATCGCTCTAGTTCTCGCAGTGCCCTGTCCCTATTTGTGAATTTATAAACCGCTACGCGGTACATATTATCTGTTTGCAGCAAAAATGGCCTATAACCTTTTGTAGACAGCTCTTGTATCAGTTTTTGGGCGTTATTCTCCTGTGAAAAACTACCAGCTATAATGTAAAAAGTTTTGCTCTCAGGTGTAGAGGTTTCTTGATAGTACAAAGCGGATTTTTTATCGGTAACGGCAATTACTGATTTTTCGGGTTGTTCAACTTTGGCTGTATCAGTCGAGTTAATATTCTCAGTAGTTTCTAAAGAATCAGTTGCTGTTGCAACTGAATCAGACGGCAACACCACCGCTTGGCTTTCAGGCGTAGTTTGAACTATCTGATTCTCAATATTTGACTGCATATTTTCCCAGAATCTGAACTCGGGTATAAAAACCAAAGTTGCAGCAATAACCATTATTGCAAGAATAATCAAAACTGGAATAAGGATACCTTTTTTAGATTGAGACTTTGGTGCGGGCTTAGGTTTCTCTTCTTGTTTTACAATGGGTTTCGGCTCTGTCTTTACGGATGGAGTAACTATTTCTACTTTTTTCTTCTCTGTTACTTTTGTGCCTATCTCAACCTTTCCAAGTCCAAATGTTTGGCTAATAACATCATCGGATGAGGTTAATTCTATTGTTCCACTAGAGTTTCTTTTTAAAACACCAACTCCAGGAAATACAACCTCAGTGTTAGACTCCAGTTTTTCTTTAATCCCAGCAACAAACTTTTCAACAAACTCTGTGGTCTTCCTATGGTCTAAATTGAAACTTTCTGCCACAAAGTTTTCCAACGCCTCATCGTTAAACACCCTTTTTGAGTCAAAAACAAAAAACTCACGTGGAGGATCGAACGATTTACCATCGGCAGAAGGAGTGGCGGGTTCGTATCGTTTTACAAAACTGCCTAAGCCCGGAAGGCTTACAAATTCTAATCGGGATAGAAGTTCCTGAATAGCAGATTCTAATTCCAACTTACAGTTTGTTTTGGGTTAACAGACAAAAGTATAAAAATAATTGAGTTTAAATCAAAGTGATACAAATTTGTTGAAAAATTTTAAACAATTGATATTGAAAAATTTATCGAGTTCAACCCTTCTCAACAAAAAAACCGCCTAATTTGGATTAGGCGGCTATTGTTGTCCTGCAAGGATTCGAACCTAGAATCTTCTGATCCAGAGTCAGACGTGTTGCCAATTACACAACAGGAC
>JAEXVC010000202.1 GCA_023406715.1 Bacteroidota bacterium
CCTCAATACTGCTTGATAACTAAACCCAACCGGAGTTTGAGCTAAGCAAGAAAATCCTATTGATAGCCCAATCAGAATTCCTAGAATTTTTTTCATATTTTCTTTTATTGAAATTTAAAACTGAATAATCTATAAATTTACGTCTTCTGAACAGATTTTCAATTCAAAACCATATTTTTTCCATTAAAATGGGCAAGAAAAAAGGCTTAGATTTCTCTAAGCCTCACAATACTATTATTTTGACAGCAACTTCTTAATCTCCTCAAGTTCAGCTTTCAGCAAATCGAGTTCTTTTTGCTGCTTATCTATTATGGTTTGCTGCTCTTTCATAGCCTCAACCAAAACAGCCGTCATCTCGGCATAATTAACACCTTTGTAACCATCTGTTTCGTTAGTAAATACAAGTTCAGGGAACACCTGTTCAATTTCTTGGGCAATAAAACCAATACGCTTACCCATGCTTGGTTCTTTCTTCCACTTAAAACTTACTCCCCTCAATTGCATGACCTTAGTTAAAGCATTTTCAAGCGTTGATATTTCCTCTTTTAATCTTACATCGGAAGTTGCAGTAGTCAAAGTACCATCGGAAGTTATATTTAAAGGATTATTATAAGCTCCAGAACCAACGCTTCTAAACCTTGCATTACCATTTACATCTAACTTTTGGGAGGGAGATTGTGTCCCTATTCCAGTATTGCCATTCTTCAGTACAGTTAAAGCATTTGATGGCGAACCATACGTTCCATTCCCAACAACAAATATTGGCTCAGCTGCAACCCAACTAAATGTAGAATAATTTGAATCATCATAGTTATAGGCTCCCACAACCACACTACCATAGGATCGGGCAATTAGATTTGCACCCAAGGCCATAGCCTGCTCTCCATAAGTATAATTTCTATAACCTAAGGTTGTTGAATAAGCACCATTTGCATTATGTCCATTACCTATTGCAATGGAGTAGCTGCCTTGCGCTCTACTGTATACATTAAATGACATTCCACTAACCGAGTAAACATATCCACTTCCTATAGATATAGCATAACTACCGTTTGCTTGTGTTAAATAACCCATTGCAGATGAATACCAACCAGCAGAATTACCTGCGCTAAGGGCTGTTGAAAAATTTCCAGACGCTACCGAAAGTGCTCCGAGGGCTGTTGACTGACGACCCGAAGCAACAGAGTTGCTCCCCAAAGCAAACGATACAACGTTAGATGCAGTTGCATTTTGACCTATAGCAAATGCCGACCCAGATGTTGCTTGCGCACCTAATCCAAGCGCAAATGAATAATCTCCCGAGGCCAGTGTTTTTCTCGTGTTTTGGCTAAATGTTACTGTATCTCTACCAACTGAACCAATAGCGTAACTGCCTAACCCGTTGGCCTCGGCTCCTGTACCAAAAGCGTATGAATCGCTCTTTGTGGCTTTTGCTCCCCAACCAAAAGCAAAGGAGTTGCTTGCATGGGCCAAAGCATTGCGGCCAAAAGCAGAGGAGTAATCACCTCGAGCAATACTCATATACCCCATTGCTTGAGAATAAATTCCTTTTGCTTTGGATTCATAGCCTGAGGCAAAAGAATTTTCCCCAACACTATCGGGGCTCTCAATTAATACCCTACCTGCCAAAAAAGCATTTTTAATAGGATACCACAGAACCCTCTTTTGGCTGGGGTTAATTATTCCAGTAGCATCGGTTGATACGTCAAAGAAATGGTTACTGCCCTTTGTGCCACTTAATCCTCCCACAGCAAAACCACCTTTTGCTCCTTTTACCTGGTCGTTTACATAAATTCTGGTACTATCTGGAGTAATGCTGAGGTACTCCGATGCAAGTTTGGTTCCACTTAAGCCGCCAACAGCAAAGCCGCCCTTGGCTCCTTTAGCGGTTTTGTCGTTTATGTAAATTCTTGCACTATCGGGAGTTATTCTAAAATACTCTGCCGACTCTTTTGTTCCACTTAAACCACCTACAGCAAAGCCTCCCTTTAAGCCCTTTGAAGTAGTTGAGCCATTATCAACATAAACCCTAACACCTTCCTGATAAACAGCAAAAACTATCTGACCCAACTTATTTCTCACTACAAATATAGGATCTTCTTCGCCAGCAGTTGGAGAACTGTTGACTTCCTTTGTATTATTGGCATATAGCGCATAAGGCACCGCTTGTAATGATTGTAACCCTAACTCGCTATAGGTTGCTGCGGTACCAACCTTTATTTCTGTCCTCATATTTATCTGATCTTTGCCCCAAGGAACATCCGCAAGCAATCCAACCTTATCGATTCCTTCTCCGATTATCACATTGATTAATCCCTGAGCAGTAGACGTTATGTTGTGTACCTCTTGGTAATGCGTGGTTAGTCCATTGCTACTTATTAGAGATACCCTTAACTGTGCCGCCTGATTACTTAAAACCTGTCCGCTAGTATTCCTAAGCACGGCTTGATAGCTAAACCCGATTGGGGTTTGGGCATAAATTATCGATGCAACAACTAATGCCACCAACAAACTTGATAGTTTTTTCATTTTAAAGATTTGTTTTTCTATTGTTTTTAAGTACTATTATCATTTTCATCATATATTTTCTCTTGTGCAAATTACTAAATATAATAGAGAATTTCTAGAGAGACTGTATTCTATTCTGAATCTCTTTAAGTAATGGCTTAATCTGTTTATTAAGCTCTTCTGTATATGCGCTGGCTGCTCTTTGCTTTGTAGGTTCTAAACCTTCTATTTTCTGAAGCAACCCTGCAATATGATATATTTTAAACTGATTAAATGCCGACTTCATCTTATGGGCTACTGCAGATGCTTTCTCAATATCCTTTGCCTTAACAAATCTGTTTAAATCGTCAATGTTTTTGTAGGTATTGTCAAGAAACGATACAAGAATTAGTCGGAGCGATTCAGTGTCGCCACCAGCAAAGCGGTAAACATCGGATAGATCCAATTGCTCTGCGGTCTTTTTTATAGTTTTCGATGCGAAATCCCTGTTTTTTAAGCGCTTCTCTGCACCAACCAATGGTGCCAAAACATTGAAAAGGTCATCCTCAATAAATGGTTTTATTAAATATCCTGAGAATCCCCTAGAAGTAAAATGCTCTGGATTATCAACCATATTATTTGCTGTTAATGCAATAATTGGTGTAACAATGTTTAAGCTTTCAACCAACTTAACAACATCGTAACCACTTATCCCTGGCATCTGAATATCTGTTAAAATTGCACTATAGTTGGTTAACTGAAGGTTTTCTTTCAAATTCTCTGCACTGGGTATGGAATCTACAATCAGTCCAAGGCTTTTTGCCATTTCAACAACGATAAGCCTATTTACTTCATCATCATCAATTATAAGTATTCTTGTATTTTCAGGAATACAATAGTCAACCAATGTTGGCTTATGCTCTGCAACACCTTGTAATCTGTAAGGAATAATTACTTTAACAGTAGTGCCTTCCTGAGGGCTACTCTGCAAAGTAACCTCTCCGCCCTGTAGTTCGGTGAGTTTTTTTACTATGGTTAACCCAAGTCCTGTACCACCATACTTGCGAACAATAGAACTGTCGGCTTGAGTAAATTCTTCAAATATTAATGCCTGTTGATTCTCTGGGATTCCAACACCTGTATCGGCAACAGTAATGGCCAATTTTGCAAATTCCTCGGTTTGTTTTCCCAAGAAAATACTTACAATTACACTTCCGCTGTCAGTAAATTTAATGGCATTACTCAACAGATTCATAATAATTTGCCGTAGCCTAAATGTATCGCCCCATAGTTCATGAGGTATTTGTGGATCCACATTTGAAAGTAAATTCAATCCTTTTTCAGCGGCTTTTGGGGTGAAAAATTCCACAACATCATTTAGCAAAGCTCTTGGTTCAAAACGAATATTGTCGAGCCTAAGTTGACCCGACTCCAACTTGGAGTAATCTAAGATATCGTTAATAACAGACAGCAGATGGTCGGCCGAAGAGGAAAGCGTGTCAACGTAGTTTTTTTGCTTATCAACTAAATCAGTCTTTTTTAATTGGCGTGCAATTCCGATTATGGCACTTAATGGTGTTCGTATCTCGTGGCTCATATTGGCAAGGAACTGCTCTTTAACCCGAAGTAGTCGCTCAGCATATTGCTTAGACTCGAATAGCTGATGCCTATACTGATTGCTTCTGGATATATCCCTAAAAATTATAGCCAAAAGCAGTAAGAGCATTATAAACGTAATAGCCCCAAGCGCAAGTACTTTAATTATTGATTTATTGACTACCTGCTGGATTTCCATAGATTGGGTTAACGATGCGGAGAGTTCATCCTTCTCCAACAATCCAATGACCGAGCGGATTTTCTCCATAACATTTCGGTCCTTATCTAGCAGTTCCAGCTCTTTTGCACTGAGGCTAATTCTGTATTCACGTTGTTCAACCCTAATTCTGCTTAGAACATTTACAAGATTGTTAATAATAGAATCGGTTATACTTGGAGCAATAGGGATTGTATCCTGCCTTGTTTCGACTTTTATTTTTGTGGCAACGGAGTCAACCTCCTCAGAACCAACGAAAAATTTTTTAATTTTTCCTATAATCCCTTTTTCTATCTTCTTCTGAGCTAACAGGGTATCACGCTCCGAGGTTGTTACAGTAGTAACCTTGCGTATGGCCTTTGTTTTTTGAAACGACTTTTCGGCAGAAGATATTTGCCTTAGGGCTTCATCGTAAAAACGCTCAGTATTTTCGTCCTGCCTAATTTGAATAAGTTCGTCAACAATTTCCCGTTTACTTTTAAGTAATTTAGTTATTTGTGCAACTTTTTTCTTTTGTTCAGGATTATTGCTGGTTAATCGCTCCAACGATTTTAACGCTGTATTAATTTTCTTTTGTTTCGATGTGTAATGCTCTAGATATGAATGGTTATTGGTAAGCACATAGGTTCGGATATCTGTTTCCTCGCCATATATCTCTGTAATAATTGCATTTATTAGTACTAGTTTCTGTCCGGGTTCACTCAACCCTTGACGGGTTAAGTTTAAGTCCATAAATCCCTTGTAGGTGATAATAAGGGAGGTAATTGAGAATACCAAAAGGATTGCGAAACCAAAAACAACTTTTGGTTTTATCCACGAACCATGCTTTTTCTCTAATACCTCTGTCATCCTTAAATTTGCATTTTCAAAATTAACCTAAATAATTAATACTGATAGTTTGAACAATAAAAAATCCGGACGGCCGTCCGGATTCAAAGTTGTTATTTCACAGAAACTATCGAGAATACATTGAAACACCCAGGCTGAGCGAGATGAACAGGGGATTATCGCCAATAGGGGGTAACATAAAGAACGATACCTTAACTTTAGGTTTGGGTGCAAGCTTGTTCATAGTTGCACTGTAACTGGTAAAATCAATATCAAACCCAAAACCTCCGGCATTAAATTGTGCCTGAGTATCTGTATCGTAAGTGGCGTTATCGGGAAAGCCCGTTACTTTTATTACAGCAGAAGTTGAGGTGTAATTCAAATTGAGCGACGGTCTGTATTTCAGAGTCAATGCCGCACCCTTCCAATTTCCTTTATCAACAAACTTGCCTAAACCAATTGTCCAACCCAGGTTTAGGTTTATGAGCATAGTTAATGTGGCGGAATTTACATCCATACTTGTTGTAATAGGGGGCATTGTTGTTGACATTTTATATTTGAAAGCATAAATCATCATATCGTATCCCCAACCATAGTTATAGGTATTCCAAGTTGATAGCCCAGTTTTGTATTCTGGAATTTTCAGGTTAATCCAGTTCATGGCTGCAGAGCCACCACCACCATAACCATCCATTTTGCCGTAATCCTTTAAATCCAACCTAAAGTATAACCCGGTTGCCATATACGAGGTATACATAATAGTTCCACCACGGGCCAACCATTCTTGCCTAATGGCTTCTGTCTCGTCTACCTTTTCGGCTGTAAAACCTCTGGCTAAATTATCTTTTCCAACAATGGTTTGTTTTTGCCACTTTCCATCAACTAAAACGCTATCTTGAGATGCTGCAATCTCATCAGATTTAGCCTCCTCACCGCTAATAAGTTTAATGAATATTCCTTTAAACTGAAATCCGACCTCAAACTCGTATGCGTGATTGGGTTTGGGG
>JAEXVC010000216.1 GCA_023406715.1 Bacteroidota bacterium
GTTGTGGTTGACCAAGGCCAAACAGAATTCACATACACCCCATACTTAGTAATTGTACGACCCGAAGAGTAACCTTGGTTAAAACCTGAACCCAACAACGACTGCTCCGAGGAAACACCAGTATCAATAAGCCCAACAGTAACACCACTACCTGTACTGTAACTCCAAGCGCTAGGAATATTATGTTTGTAGTAAGTCCAAGAAACCTGACAATTTGGAGCAACAACGGTATAATCGCCTGAATTAATTGTCTCAGGATCGGTATTGCAACCAGAATCGCTCTTTGCCATTGGCTCAAAATCGAAATAGCGGTAACCCGAAGGTTCCATATAGCGAATCTTCGTGTTCATTTTGAGAGCAATAATAGTTTCAATGCTCGACACGTAAACATCAATAAAATTAAGTTCCTTTCCTTCGGTTATAAGAATATTTTCGCCCTTTCGAGTTTTATCTGTTAAATCCTTTTCAAGACTTACAATTTGCTCAATAATCTCCTTCTTGACCTTCTCTGAACTTTTTGAGTTAACCGCAGCAAATGGTTGTTCATCGAAACCAATGGTTAAAATATTGTTACCATGGGTAAGTGCGCTCCAAAGCACAAACACATCGGCCTTATTCCAATCAAAATCGCCAGTCCTATTAAGTGTTTCCCGAATGATATTGTTGATCTCCTGACCTGTAAGTGGGGTTTTAGGATAAACCTCCTTATATGATTCTTTCGGACCATCATCATTCTTACAGCCAGCAAGGGAAATTAAGGTTAAAACAATAACCCAAATACTAATCTTCTTCATTTGTTTTTAGTTTAGTTGGTTAATAAATAAGGTTGTGTAGGTAATAACACAAAGAATTGTACGAAATATAGTACTATTTTTAAATTAAAGCACAAATAGATTGTGCAAAATACTGTTTAACTGACAGATAAAGGACAAATAAAGAAAAAATGACAATAATTTCAATTTGGTTGTTTTATCTTTGCTACAGAAAAGTGAAAAAACAAAAAATTAACCCATGAGAATAATTGAAACACCGGATATGCCAAAGAGTAACGGACATTACTCGCAATGCATAGAACATAATGGTATACTATACCTTGCAGGACAACTACCCCGCATTCCTGAAACAAGAACTATTCCTGAAGGCATTGAGGCGCAAACACATCAGGTTTTGAGTAACATTGGGAGAATACTCTTTGAAGCAGGTAGTGGCAAGGATAAAGTCCTACAAGTGCGGATTTATGTTTCTGATATAAAGCACTGGGATACTGTAAACGGTATTTACGCCAACTTTTTTGGAGAGTATAAACCAGCACGTACAGTAATCCCTACCAGAGATTTGCACCATGGGGCATTAATAGAAGTAGAGGTAACAGCCCACGTATAATGATGCGTTGCTAAAAACTACCATAAACAAATAGAATTTACCCTTGAAAAAAGAATAGTGTAATGTGTTTATAAAAATTCAGGATTTTTCTTTTTTGAGAGTTCACAATAGCACTAAAAACATTTTTTATTCACCATACTTAAACTCTACTATTTTATTTAAAAAAAATAAAAAACATCAAATCATATATACAAATTTTAGTTAAATAAATCTTAATCAGATTTTTAATTTAATATTAAACTCTACATTGTTATTTTATTAGCAACTAAATTACTTAACTAGAAATTGACTTTTGGGAATTATTAATTCATAACTTTGTTAAGTTGCAATAACTTAATAGTTCAGAAATGATAAAGTTTAATAATTCCAAAAAAGTAATTGAACTTCTAGATAATTTCTTCGACACTGTAGATCAAGGTGTGCTTGTATTTAAAAATGGTGTCAACAATTATCTGTACGGGAACACCGAGAACTTTAATGACAACTTGGCAAATCTAATTAAACTAGAGTCTAACGCCGATTTGCTCAGGCGTGAAATAGAGAACCTACTCTACTCTCAGTCTCTTATGCCCCAATTTCGAGGCGATATTCTAAAATTACTTGAGGATATGGACACTATTATCGACATTACAAAGGGAAACCTTGCACAATTTGATGTTGAAATCCCCAATATCCCAATTGAACTAAATCAGGACTTTAGCAAGCTAACAGAATTGTCGGTATCGGCAGTTGAATCGTTAATACCTGCAGTACGAGCATTTTTCAAATCTCCGGATACAGTTAAGGATCAGTTGCATAGAGTATATTTCTTTGAAAAAGAAACGGACAAAATGGCAACGGCCATTAAAAGAAAAGTGTTCCGCGATATGCCAAATCTCAAATTAAGTGAGAAATTCCATTTACGATACTTTACTCTGCATATAGAAAACGTTTCGGACGAGGCGGAAAAAGTGGCCGACCTGCTATCAATTATGGCTATTAAACGAACTATATAATATAATAAGGAGTGTTTCTGCTATTTTTATCGAGTGGGTTATTCTTAGGCTGGTCGTTAGGCGCTAACGATGCTGCAAATGTTTTTGGCACGGCAGTGGGGTCAAAAATGTTACGTTTCAGAACGGCCGCAATTATTGCCAGCATATTCATAGTTCTTGGGGCCACAATTCAGGGTGGAGGCACAACAGAAACACTAAGCAAACTCGGGGCTGTTGATGCTATTGGTGGCGCCTTTACAGTTGCGCTATGCGCAGGGTTAACCGTTTTTGTAATGACTAAAAACAAGTTGCCCGTTTCAACAACTCAAGCAATTGTAGGTGCAATTATAGGTTGGAATTTATTCACAAAAAACAAGACAGACTACTCAATACTTACCACCATAGTATCTTCATGGATAGTAGGCCCAATTATCGGAATTATTTTCGCCGCACTACTTTTCATTTTTGTCCGATGGTTACTACACAAATTGCAAATTCACCTCATAAGATTAGATGGCTACATTCGTTGGGGACTAATTATTGTGGGTGCATTTGGAGCCTACAGCTTAGGAGCAAATAATATTGCCAATGTGGTTGGCGTATTTATTGGTTCTGCCCCTAATTTAGCCATTGATTTAGGTGTTTTTCAAATAAACGGAGAACAACTAATATTCTTACTAGGAGGAATTTCTATTGCTGTAGGTGTTTTCACTTATGGTTCAAAAGTAATGGAAACCGTTGGCGAGGGAATTATGAATCTTTCCTCTGAAGCAGCAATAGTTGTTGTTTTGGCGCAAGCCTTAGTGTTATTTATTTTTTCGTCCACTGGATTATCCAATTTTCTAGAATATATAGGGCTACCCAGAATTCCGTTGGTTCCTGTTTCGAGTTCGCAGTTAGTGGTTGGAGCTGTTATTGGAATTGGATTAGTAAAGGGGGTGCAGGAAATAAAATTCAAAACATTAAGAGGAATTCTGCTTGGATGGATAATTACACCAGTTGCTGCATGTATCCTCTCATTCTTCGCCTTATTTTTCATTCAAAATGTATTCAATCTATCGGTAACAAATTCAGTTGAATCTTCTGCAATTGAGCAAATTAAAAACAAACCTATTACAGCAGATGCAGCAACAACAACGATAAACATGGTATGGCCATTTGCTCTTATAGTAATTGCAGCAATTGTAACATTACTTATTTACTATATTATAGTACAACAAAGATTAAGGGTTAAGGCACAAAATGAACTTTACAAAAAACAGAGCGATTTTTTTGCAGCCCAACAAGCATTAACAGATCTCGAACTCAAAACTATACGACTCGAAAACTCATCACTTTCAAACAAATTAGAGTTTAAACGCAAAGAATTGGTCAATTACGCTTTAAATATTATTGAACAACAGAACTTTTTGTCATCAATTCTTGAAAGTTTAACGGAAGTAAAAAACATAAAAAGTGATACGGAGAAATCGGCCAAAATAGATGGGTTAATTATTCTGATTAAGCAAAAAATGAATAATTCCGACAAGGTAAAGGATTTCAATGTTGAGGCGGAAAAAATGCATCGCGACTTCTATCACCGCCTATCCGACCAGTTTCCTGAACTTACCGAGAACGACAAACGATTAGCAACCTTGCTCCGACTAGGATTCTCATCAAAAGAAATTGCACCACTATTAAATATATCGCCTAAAAGTGTTGAGATTTTACGCTATAGATTAAGGAAAAAAATCAACCTAAATAAAGGCGACAACTTAATTGAATTCATCAATAACCTATAAACTTTAACGGTATGAGAAAAACTAAACAAATCATTCTTGTTCTGCTTTTAGTAATTGGCTGGTCTACAATTAACCAAGTCCAAGCGCAAGAGCATAACGTAACAGGAACAATAACGTCTAGCATTGACGGTAAACCTGTAAGCGATGTTAAGATTAGGGTGAAAGGCGAAAAAGAAATTGCCGGAACAAGCGATGCCAATGGCTATTACTCCATAAAAGTAGGAGTAAATACCTCGGGACAACTTGTTTTTGTTCATCCCAATTACGATATAATGGACATTAATATTAATAACAGATCCGTTGTTAATGTTACTTTGGAGTCGAATGTAAGGTTCAATGCTTACGGACAACAGGTTGATCGACTCCCTTTAACTGGAGAAAGTCGGAACGGCATTTTGGTTTTTGAAGCTCCAGATCAATCATACAAAACATGGTTCGACCTAAGGGTTAATTTTGATGGAGCAAAGTATTTCGATAATGACACTTACAACAAACTTGGAGACGGTGTTACCATTCGTCGTTTGCGTTTTGCAATGAAAACAGTTCTATATAAACATTGGACTGGAGAGGTAGACTTGAATTTTTCGGGTGGAAATCTGGATGTGAAGGATGCATTTTTGGGCTACAGGTCCGATCCTCATAAGTATTACTTTAAAGCAGGGTACTTTAAGGAGCCAATATCTATGGAGACAACAACAACATCAAGGTATCAAACTTTCATAGAGGAACCATATATGACAGCGTTTGCACCTGCACGTCAACTTGGTTTTAATGTTTCAAAATGGGATACCCGTTACTTAATTGTAGCCGGCGTTCATTTTCAGGATGTAGAAAACGCTGAAGTAACAACATGGTCACAGGACGAGAACAAGGCCAATGGAACAGACGAAGGCATTTCCTATACTGGAAAGTTGGTATTTCGTCCTATCAACAAAGATCACAAGCTAATCCATTTAGGAGTAGCTGCTTCTTGGCGCAAGCCAAAAACCAGTTGGGAGGTTCAAAATGCCTACAGAATATCGATGCGCGACATGACCAACATCAGCCGGAAAAAATACTTAGATACCGACAATATTCCTTTTGTGGAAAATTACTCAATTTTCGGAAGCGAGCTGTCCGCTGCATACAACAACATTAAGTTCTCGAGCGAATATATTAACACCAAGTTAAACAGAAAAACAGGCTACGAAGACTATAAAGCTAATGCAATTTATGCCTCTTTATCGTACTTAGTATTTGGTGGTAAGTATAATTACAACGAGGAAGAAGGCGAATTCTCGCAAATTACCCGTGGACGTAAATGGGGCGATATAGAATTGGCATTCCGCTATGACTATGTAAACCTTAACGATAAAACTGCTAACATTATGGGAGGTAGCGCCAATGCATTCACCTATGGTGTTACTTACCACGCTAACCCTAATGTGAAGTTTATGCTAAACTACACAATGATTAACCACGATAGGTACGCAAATGGCAAGGGCAAACTTTATGTAGGTCATGATGCGTTAGGAAATCTAACCACCGATTACACTAAAGTTGTTGATAGCGATGGTAAATCGGGAGACGACTACAGTTTTATTCAATTCAGGTGCGAAATTGACTTCTAAAAGTTAAAAAAAACATCACGATATGAAAACAAAAATATTACTAGGACTTATTCTTTTTTCCATTGCAGGATATTTAATTACTGCATGTGTAAAAGATGACATTTACGTTGGACCACCAACAATTGAGAATGTTACAAGGAATCCTCTTGCTCCTGGCGCAACTGACAATGTAACCATATCCGCTAACATTAGTGATTTGAAGGGGATAAAATCAGCAAAATTATACTACAGGAACTCGTCAACAGCTGAGTTTGCAATCATTGACATGACCGCTGGCACAGCCCCCTCCTATAGTGCAGTAATTCCTGCTCAACCCTTAGATACTGTGGTTACATACTACATTGAAGCAATAAATGTATCCAACCTAAAAGTGCTATACCCTGCAAACGCACCAACATCTACACAAGCGTACACAGTAGGTGCTCCAGCAATTGTTATGAATGAAATTTTCTCTAGGGGTGTTGTTGGAAATGAAGATTGGGTGGAGTTATATAACAGTTCTAATACAGCGGTTGATATCTCGGGATATAAAATTTACGATTCAGGAGGACAGAGCGGTTCAAAACCAAAAATGCTCATTCCTAATGGAACCTCCATTGGTGCAAAGGGTTATTATGTTATAACTGTTGACAATGCAACTACAGCAAATCCCGAAGGCTCAAGTTTTGGTTTATCAAGTAGCGGCGATGAGGTATGGCTCGAAAGTGCAGCCGGGTTTGAAATAGACCATCAGGTAGTTCCTGCAATGCCAATAGCCACTACTTCTTATGGCCGCACCACGGATGGCGGTTCTACATGGGAAATATTAACAACGGTTACTAAGAATGCCCCAAATAGTGCATCTGCACCATCCATTTCAGGCCTAGCAATTAACCCAACTGCTCCAAACGCAACCAATGCGGTTGTTGTTAGCGCAACAATTACAGATGCTCAGGGTTTAACCACCGTAAAACTTTACTATAAAGTCAATGCCGGAAGTTACACCTCAGTAAACATGACAAATGTTGGCGATGTTTATAGCGGCACAATCCCAGCTCAAGCATCAGCTAGCGTTGTTTCGTACTATGTTGAGGCTACAAACAATCTTTCGCTAGCATCCTATGCCCCTGCAAGCGCACCTACAACACCTAACACTTATACTGTTGCTGCCCCTCCAGCAATTACTGGACTAACAATAAGCCCTACAACACCCGGTGCAACGGACATTGTGAAAGTGAGCGCGACAATAACCGACGCAGGCACCTTAACCTCAGTAAAACTTTACTACAAAATAAATTCGGGCTCATACACCAGCGTAAACATGACAAACGTTGGAAACGTTTACAGTGCCGACATTCCTGCTCAGGTTGCGACCACGGCTGTATCGTACTATGTTGAGGCAACAAACAATGTTTCGTTAACTTCATACGCACCAGCCACCGCACCAACAACTCCAGCCAGTTATACAGTATCATCGCTTTCATCAATTACAGGGATGACCATATCGCCTACAATTCCAACACCTTCCGATGTAGTAACCGTCAGTGCAACTATTACTGACGTTCAGGGCATAACAACTGCAGAACTATACTATAAAGTAAACTCGGGTAGCTATAACACTGTTACCATGGGGCATACTGGGGATTTATATAGCGGCAACATACCCGCTCAATCGGCTGGCGACGTTGTTTCGTACTATATCAAAGTTACAAATGCTTCAAGTTTAATAACCTACTCGCCTGCAGATGCGCTTACAACTCCGGCAGCATACACAGTGGCTGGCACACCTGCAATTACAAATATGGCAAAACTACCAGCAACTCCAACTTCTTTGGATCAAGTAATAGTTAGTGCAGATGTAACAGGAGTAATTCCAACCGGTACAGTTAAATTATACTACAAAGTTGGCTCAGGAAGTTTTACATCAATTGATATGACAAAAGGTTCGGGAGACTCATATAGCGCGTCCATTCCTCAACAACCTGCACCTAGTTTGGTTTCATACTATATCGAAGCCCAAAACTCCCCAAGTTTAGTTGCCACTCTACCTGTAGATGGAGCGACAACACCTGACTCTTACTCGGTTCTTGGCCCAATTGTTTTAAATGAGGTTTGTGGTAAGCAGACTCCAGACGATGACTGGATTGAGATACATAATCCAACAACGCAAGAAATTGATATAAGTGGAATTAAATTAATAAAGAACGGGGTTACTGCAACTCCAATATGGACTGCTGCTGCAGGAAAGACAATACCTGCAGGAGGTTATATTATTGTTCCAACATTGGGTACCTCAGACACAGGCTACGGAGTATTAACAGCTGGAATTTCTAATACAGCAGCTGTAAAATTAGAATTAAAAACCTCCACGGATATTGTCTTGAGTCTTCTTGAAAAAACAGCCTCAAATCTAGGCGGTGCATCGGGACACCCTACTGACGGAAGTTACGCTAGAGTTCCAAACGCAACAGGCGATTGGAGCGTTCAAACCTCATTTACAAAGGGAACTGTAAATCCATCAAGCAAATAGTTGTCACCCAGAAAGTAAGCTGCTTTTCTGCAGCTTACTTTTATACTAATTACGAAACTTGCAATAATGAATCGCTTAGTTATTCTAATATCAATTCTAGGTTTAATTGCAACGTTCTCATGCGTTCGCGATGAAACCTATGATATTATTAAGCCCCCTATTGAACAAACCGATACAGTTATCAACCTAAATATTTTAGAGCCATCGGGGTTAGCCTTTTCGCAGAACAAGGATGCTCTTTACACTGTTAGCGATAACACTGGGAAGGTTTACAAAATATCACTTAAAGGAGTAACTCTTGAGGAATTGCCTTTTGTAGGAGTTGACCTGGAAGGAATTGATGTTGATAAAACCAACGGCGAAATATGGGTAGTTGAAGAGGGCTTACAGAAAATAAACCACTTAACAACCGACGGGGTACAAATAAAATCCATCACATCGGTTCATGTTAACACAATTGCATCGTCCGGATTTGAGGGTTTAGCAAAGAATGGCGATATTCTATACATTCTTGTTGAGAAAAGCCCGGGTGCTTTAATAGCGTACCATATTTCAACGAACTTATGGACACAGTACTCCCTCTCGTTTGCAAACGATTACTCGGGAATTGATTACGATAGCACCGATGATACCTTATGGATAGTTAGTGACGAGTCGAAAACCCTCTACCACTGCACATTGAGTGGCGGCTTAATTGCCAGCCAGCCAATTGATGTTGAGCAGGCCGAAGGAGTTGCAATCGACAGGCAGAATAGTACGGCATGGATAGTAAGCGATTTAAGAAGCACATTACACAGAATAAAAATTAAAATTTAAACAAATGGCAAAAGATGAAATGAAAATTGGAGAAATCTCCATACCTAGGTTCGAATTCCGATCATTCGGTCAAAATTTCGATAACGCAGCAAAGCGTATGGCTCGTTTATCGGCTCCTGTCCCTGAAAAAGTTTGGGAGCGCCATTCCGACGAGATTTACATTGTTTCCAGCACAAACGATATAAACAACACCAAAATCCGCGATGGCAAAATGGATATCAAAACCTATGTTCAAACAGTTGATGGTCTTGAGCAATGGAACCCATTAATGAAAGCCGAGTTCCCAATCTCCAAGAAAGTATTGCTAGACGAAGTTTTTCCTGCATTTCAGGTTGATGCCCCACTACTTAAAAAGGACGAATACACTTACGATGAGTTCATGGCCATTGTTAAGCATCACTCAAGCCTTGCTGCAGTTCGTGTTCACAAACAACGACTAGGCTACATGGTAAACGATACCATTTGCGAGTATGGCTTTGTTCTGATTAATGGAGCTAAGGTTATGACCATTAACTCTGAGTCGACAGAGATTGAGGATATCAAAAAAACCATTAAAGACATTGGTCTTGAGGGTGTTGAAAACATAAACTACTTACAGGCAATTAAGCGTGTAATTGGCATGACTGACAAACCTTTGGCAAACGAATAAAACTTTAGGATATGGCACAAGAAATAGAACGTAAGTTTCTGGTTAAGGGCGATTTTAAGTCACTAGCAACAAAATCGACTAGAATAATCCAGGGATACCTCTCATCGGTTCCTGAAAGAACTGTAAGGGTTAGAGTAAAAGGCGATAAAGGATTTATCACGATTAAGGGAATTGGTAGCCAGTCGGGTGCAAGCCGTTACGAGTGGGAAAAGGAAATTCCAGTTGAGGAGGTTAACGAGCTCCTTAAGATTTGTGAACCTGGAGTAATTGACAAAACCCGATTTTTGGTTCCAGTTGGCAAACACACCTTTGAGGTTGATGAGTTCTATGGCGAGAACGAAGGGCTTATTCTAGCTGAAATTGAGTTAAGTTCAGAAGGAGAATCTTTTGAAACTCCAAACTGGATTGGACAAGAGGTAACAGGCGATGCCCGTTACTACAATTCAATGTTGATGAAAAATCCATATAAAGGTTGGTAAATTAGGCGGTAGATTCAAACAATGGCAGTAAATATTCGTTTACTGCCATTGTTTACGTAATTTTGATTAATCACATTAACGAGGTAAAGCAATGGCTGACACAAAAAAAGGATTCGATATCCTTGACATGAACAACTACAGAGTTGAGAAATTACCCCAAAAGCAAAAAACGGGTTTTGAAAAATACATGGCCATTGCGGGTGGCCCTTTGGCTATTGTTGCATTTATTCTCATCTATTTCTTTGCCGACATATCATTTTTAAACAATATAAGCCCCGAACTTCTAGGAAAAACAGCGCTTAAGCGGTTTAACGAACTCGGAAGCGCAGGATTTTCAAGGATTAACTATGCCATGTTGGCAATTTTTGCTGCATCAATAGTTCTTTGGATAACAGAGGCAATCCCTAACTATTTAACGTCGTTAATGCTCATAGTTGCAATGGTACTAACAGGTATTACCTCGGAAATTGATGCGTACCATCAACTAGGGCATCCTGTTATGTGGCTTAATATCCTTTCGTTCGTACTTGCCAGTATGCTGGTCAAAACTCAAGCGGCAAAGAGGTTTGCGCTATGGTTTATTGTTCGTTTTGGAAAAAATGCGTCATGGATATTTTTCAGTTTCATGATAATAAATATTGTACTTTCGGCCTTTATCTCGGCCACTACAGCTAAAGCAGCAATTCTACTCCCAATATTTATGGTTGTGGCTGCAGTTTATGGCGCAAGTGGTGGAGATAACCGGAATAACTTTGGCCGAAATTTAGTTTTACAGAATTTATTTCAAATAAATGTTTCTGCAGGCGGTTTTCTCACTGGCTCAGGAGCTAACCTACTGGCAGGCTCTTTAATTGCAGGAGCGTTGGGCGGTCAAGCCTTCTCATATCAAAAATGGCTGTTTGCCGCATTCCCGTTAGCTGTAATTCTACTATTGATTGGCTGGATAGTTAGCGTTAAGTTTATTTTCCCAATGAAGGAAAAGGAGCGTTTGCCCCAAATTGAAGGGGGTATGGAACGGCTTAAAGAAGAACTACACAAACTCGGGCCAATTACCTTTCAGGAGGTAAAAGCAATCTTAATTTTTGTGGCTGTTCTTGCGCTTTGGGCAACCGACACAGTTCATGGCATTAGTCAAACAGCGGTAGCATTTCTGGGTGCAGTCATAGCACTTACTCCAAAATTTGGTGTTGTTAAGTGGAACGATGTGGATATCCCCTGGCACTTACTCATGTTCTCAGCAGGTGCATATACATTGGGTGCAGGGTTAGATTCCACTGACTTGGCTATGCTATCGGTAAATTATATTTATGACGGACTAGGCTTTTCCTCTAACACTCCTTTCTGGGTGTTCTATTTATTCCTAACTGGTTGTATGCTCTTTAGCGCCCTAATTTTTCAGTCTAAAACTATGCGGGCACTAATATTTATTCCAATTGCAATAGGAACTGCACAGAAATTTGGATATCCAATGCTTAGCCTAACATTACCAGTTGCATTGCTAATTGAGCACGTCTACGCCTTACCATTCAATAGCAAGCCCGCGGCTTTACTATATGTTACAGACCAATACAGTTGGTCCGATACGGCAAAGTACGGCATTACAATGTTATTTATAAGTTGGATTGTAATTATTATTTGGGGAGAAACATGGTTAAGACTCCTCAACTATACTCCCAATGGGGTTTTTGGTTTGTTTTAGTCATTTTTAAAAATTAATTTCTGAGTACGGACAGTTGAAAGTAATTGAACAAACTATTGCATTTCAACAAAAATTCGGGTTAAATGATAGATGAAGTCGTAAAAATTCACGATAAGTTCTCTGTTGAAATTAAGTTGGGTTATGCTACGCGTCGAACCCAAAAAGAGAATGACTATATGGTTAATATTTGGTTTTTTGTGCCAAATAGTCTTGATATAAACAGATATACCTACAGCGCCAGAGATTTTTACAACGATTTAAAATCCAATATCCGATTAATCACCCCAGTTTTCTTGTTACGGGAGATTGCTACAGGCGAAAAATCTCCGTTCAAGCATCTGGAGCAATCGTTTCGGGATTTAGCATCGAATCCAATCCGCAGGAACGTTGCAGAGTATGAGTATCACATTAATATGTTCCAGTCCATACTCAAAAGTTCTCTGCGCAACGAAATTCAACATATCATAAAAAATGAAGTTAAGGAGGACAACCCTTTTCTAGTAAAAGCTTTTGTTGAAAACACGACACTAATAACCGACAAGTACCGGGAACTTAGGCGAATTATAAACGCCCCTACGGTACAAAAAGACCTTATGCGCTACTATTTTTATGGCGATGAGTTTATGAGCAATATAGTTGAGCAAAATGCGCTTATACTTCTTTCGGAGTTCAAACAAATCAACTCTAATAATTTTGAAGAAAGCAAAAAACTCCTGCTAGACTTAATTGTGCATGAACGAGAGTACAAAATTGTGAAAGAATATCCATTAGTCGAAAAAGAGACAACGGACTCGTACCGCGAACTAATTCATCGCCGTGGGGTTCTTAAAAAGTACGTGGAAAGCCAACTTTTCTTATCAACCAGCACAAAAAAGGACGGGGTTCTTATTGAGCAAATACTATACAGTATAGCCGCAGGCATGGCAATGATTTTTGCCACAGCAATTGCCTTTGCTTTTCAGCAGAAATACGGGAATTTCACCATGCCCCTTTTCATTGCACTTGTTGTAAGCTACATGCTTAAAGACAGAATTAAGGATTTGATGAGATATTACTTTACTGGAACTCTTAAACGATTCTTTTTTGACCAAAAAACCGAAATAAACGTAAAGAACAATCAAACTATTGGATGGTGCAAGGAAGGATTTGATTTTGTTATCGAAAAGAAAGTTCCAAAAGATGTGGTAAAAGCACGCAATCGTTCACTTATAATGGGTGTTGAAAATAGAGTTACTGCCGAAAAGGTTTTTTTATATCGAAAATTCCTTCGTCTTTACAGAAACGAGTTGGATAAAGTATATGAGCATTACACCATAACAGGTGTGAACGATATTATTCGCTTTAATGTATCGAGGTTCATTTCAAAAATGGACAACCCCGAAATCCCACTGTATTTAGTTGACTATAATAACTACGAGGTAATTTCGGGCGAGAAGGTTTATTTTATGAATATGGTAATTGGTTATCAATTCGAAGGGAATATTCAGTATAGCCGCTATCGGCTAGTTTTTAACAGAGATGGGATAAAGGAATTAGTGCGTTGCTAAAAAGAATCTCAAATAAAGTTAATTAACTTTAAAATTGTAAGTAGGCAATTATTCTTTTGTTTCGTTTTGCAGCCATAAAAAACATCCAAATTATCTGTTGTAAAATACATTTTATTCCAAATTGAGGATTGCAAACGTTTTAGGGCTGAGTTGCTAGTTTAGCAACATTTCAAATTACAACAAAACGTTTCAGCGTTCATTTATTTCTATTAAATTTGCAGTGTTTTTCAGAAAAAAATGATTTTCCAAAACTGTAAAATTCTGTAAATCAAATGACAAAGTCCAAAAAATTCATTTCTTGTGATGGTAACTATGCGGCTGCTCATATCGCCTATATGTTTAGCGAGGTTGCTGCAATTTATCCTATCACCCCCTCATCTACAATGGCTGAGTATGTTGACGAATGGTCGGCATTTGGCCGTAAAAACATTTTTGGCGATACCGTAAAGGTAGCCGAAATGCAAAGCGAAGCTGGTGCTGCTGGAGCAGTACATGGTTCTTTACAATCAGGTGCATTAACCACAACCTACACCGCATCGCAAGGTTTGCTACTTATGATTCCTAACATGTACAAAATAGCTGGCGAGTTACTTCCTGGTGTTTTTCATGTTTCGGCTCGTAGTTTAGCAGCCCAAGCTCTTTCAATCTTCGGCGACCATAGCGACGTTATGAGTGCCCGCCAAACTGGTTTTGCAATGCTTGCTACTGGTAGTGTTCAGGAGGTTATGGATTTAGCAGCGGTTGCTCACTTAGTTTCAATTAAATCTCGTGTTCCATTCGTTCATTTCTTCGATGGCTTCAGAACTTCTCACGAGATTCAAAAGGTTGAGATTCTTGAGAATGAGGACTTAGCTCCACTTGTTGACCAAAAAGCACTCCAAGCATTCCGCGACAGAGCACTTAACCCAGAGCATCCTGTAACCCGTGGTACTGCTCAAAACCCTGACATCTACTTCCAATCTCGCGAAGCTGCAAACAAATACTACGATGCAGTTCCCGATATGGTTGAGGAGTACATGAAGGAAATTACCAAGTTAACTGGTCGCGAGTATCACCCATTCGATTACTACGGCGATAAAAACGCTGAGAACGTTATTATTGCAATGGGCTCAATCACTGACACATTAAAGGAAGTTGTGGATTACCTAATGGCAAAAGGCGAAAAGGTTGGATTAGTTTGCGTTCACCTTTACCGTCCATTCTCCGCTAAGTATTTCTTCAACGTAATGCCAAAGTCTGTTAAACGCATTTGCGTTCTTGACAGAACTAAAGAGCCTGGTGCTAATGGTGACCCTCTATACTTAGATGTAAAGGATTTATTCTACGGAAAAGAAAATGCTCCTTTGATTGTTGGTGGTCGTTACGGATTGAGTTCAAAGGATACAACTCCTGCTCAAATGATTGCCGTTTTCGACAATCTTAAGATGAAAGAGCCAAAGAATCAGTTCACAGTTGGTATTGTTGATGATGTTACATTCAAATCGCTACCAGTTGGTGCTGAAATCAACCTTGCTTCAAAGGGTACATTCCAGGCTAAATTCTACGGATTAGGTTCCGATGGTACTGTTGGTGCCAACAAGAACTCTATCAAAATCATTGGCGATAATACCGATAAATACAGCCAAGCATACTTTGCTTACGACTCTAAAAAATCGGGTGGTATAACTGTTTCTCACTTACGTTTTGGCGACCAACCAATTCGCTCGCCTTACTTAGTAAACACTCCAGACTTTGTTGCATGCCACGTTCCATCATACCTAGGGAAATATGACATGCTTAAGGGTCTTCAAAAGGGTGGCACTTTCCTTCTGAACACCATTTGGGATGTTGAGGAAACTAAGGAGAAACTGCCAAACTCTATCAAAAAATATTTAGCGGAAAATAGCATCAATTTTTACATCATCAATGCAACTAAAATTGCTGATGAGATTGGTCTTGGAAACCGTACAAATACCATTATGCAGAGCGCATTCTTCAAGATTGCAAACGTAATTCCTTACGAATTAGCAGTTAAGCAAATGAAGAAGGCCATCGAAAAATCGTACGGACGCAAAGGTGAAGAAGTTCTTAAGATGAACAACGCCGCTGTTGATAAAGGTGGCGAGGTTATCAAGATTACCGTACCTGCAGAATGGGCTAAACTTGTAGCTGAAAAGCAAACAGCCATTGCTGGTGCACCAGAGTTCATCAACAATGTGGTTAATCCTATAAACCTACAAAAAGGTGATGACCTACCAGTAAGTGCATTCCTTGGTCGTGAAGATGGTACTTTCCCTGCAGGAACAACCCGTTACGAGAAACGAGGTATTGCTGTTCACGTACCTGAGTGGATTGCCGACAATTGTATTCAGTGTAACCAGTGTGCTTACGTTTGTCCTCATGCTGCTATCCGTCCATTCCTACTAACCGACGAGGAACTTAAGAATGCTCCTGCCGATACAAAAACAGTTAAAGGTAATGGTGGTGTTAAGGACTACAATTTTCGCATGCAGGTTAGCGTACTAGACTGTACTGGTTGCGGTAACTGTGCCGATATATGTCCTGCTAAAACCAAAGCATTAGTAATGCAACCACTTGAAAGCCAGATGGCCGAAGCTCCTCGTTTCGACTACATGCATGAGAAGGTTGGTTACAAAGATATTCTTGGAAAAGAAAAGTCTGTTAAGAATAGCCAATTCGCTCAACCATTATTCGAGTTCAGTGGTGCCTGCGCAGGTTGCGGTGAGACTCCATACATCAAAGCAATTACTCAACTATACGGTGATAGAATGATTGTTGCTAACGCAACTGGTTGTTCGTCAATCTATGGTGGTTCTGCTCCATCAACCCCTTACTGTGCAAACAGCGAAGGACGTGGACCAGCTTGGGCAAACTCATTGTTTGAGGATAACGCCGAGTACGGATTTGGTATAGCCACTGGCGTTGAGAAACTACGCGACCGCATTGCTCGTAAATTAAACGAGGTAGTTAGCGGCAACTTCTCAGAAGCCACAAAAGAGGCTGCTAAGGAATGGATTGCAGGTAAAAATAACGCTGAACAATCAAAAGTTGCATCGGCTAAACTAATTGCTGCTTTAGGAAAAGAGAATAACCCATTGGCCAAAGAGCTACTAGATATGAAACAGTACTTCGAGAAGAAATCTGTTTGGATATTTGGCGGTGATGGTTGGGCTTATGATATTGGATACGGCGGACTTGACCACGTTCTTTCAACTGGCGAGGATGTTAACGTGCTTGTAATGGATACCGAGGTTTACTCAAACACTGGTGGACAAGCATCAAAATCAACTCCAGTTGCTGCTGTTGCTAAATTTGCTGCATCGGGCAAGAGAGTTCGTAAGAAAGACCTTGGTATGATGGCAATGTCATACGGTTATGTTTACGTTGCACAGGTTGCGATGGGAGCTGACCACAACCAGTACTTCAAAGCAATCAAAGAAGCTGAAGCTTACCCAGGACCTTCTCTAATTATTGCATACTCTCCATGTATTAACCATGGCATCCGTAAGGGTATGGGAGCAACTCAAAACGAGGCTAAGCTTGCAGTTAAGAGCGGTTACTGGCACTTGTATCGCTTCAACCCAATGTTGGAGGCTGAAGGTAAGAATCCTTTCCAATTAGACTCTAAGGAGCCAGAATGGAATATGTTCCAAGATTTCTTGAAGAGCGAGGTTCGTTACACATCGTTACAACTATCGTTCCCACAAGAAGCAGGAGAATTATTCAAGGCTGCTGAAGATAATGCTAAATGGAGATACAACTCTTACAAAAAACTAGCAGGAAACAACGAATAGTATGCAATGTATTTTATGAGGAAGGAGCCGAAATGGCTCCTTCTTTTTTTTTGCCTGATAGATAATTTATTACAGATAATTATTACTTTAGCATTATTATTAAGCAAAATACACAAGTAATGCCTTTTTGACGTATGCGGTTGGTGAAAATTTTGTTGGCAGTCTTTCTAATTTTTAATTATTTACCGCATTTCGGTCAGTATCAGCCTGTGTACAGGCATTTAACTGTTGACGAAGGTTTATCTGCTAGCGAAGTTTACCATGTTTTTCAGGACACTAAGGGCTATATCTGGTTTGCCACCAACAACGGGGTAAGCCGATTCGATGGTTATGGCTTTACCAACTTCGACCTAGTTTCGGGATTGGCTGACAATACGGTTTTTGAAATTTACGAAGATTACAAGCATCGCATTTGGTTTATCCCTTTTTCTGGGAATTTAAGTTATTATGAGGATGGTGTAATCAAGCAGTACGCCTACAACTCCAAAATCAAAACACACCTTCCAAATAGCAGGGGACCCATCAAAATGTCATTTCATGTGGATAGCCTAGACAATATCTATCTCGGGCTAAAACAGTTTGGTCTAATAACAATAAACTCCGAGGGAATTTACACAAAACTGGAAGGCAAATTTAGCGAAGCGGATATGGTTTTTCAAGAACTTCCTTGCGGAAGAATCCTTACATCTACCCCAAACAACACTTCGTTTAAGTACGAATTAATATACTTTGACGATAAAACAACCAATAAATTTTACTTTAAGGATTTGTTCAACGAGAATTTTGTTCCACTATATAGCTATGCCCAAAAAGCAAACGATGGTTCAGTTTATATCTCAGCCAATGGGCATCTAGTTCAAATAAAGGAAGGGAAAATAGCACAACAAAACCATAGCGTAGGAAGCCTGATTATTTGGATGTTTATTGATGATGACAACAACTTGTGGGCATCATCCTTTGAAGGCGGTGTATATCTCTTCCCTAATTGTAATATTAGCACCCCCCCAAGCAAAGTCTTGCTAAAAGATTTTCAGATAACATCAGTATTAAAAGATAAGGAAGGGTCATACTGGTTTTCAACCCTCAACGATGGTGTTTTTTATGCACCAGATTATAGAATAAATATTTTATCAAAGGAAAATGGCTTAGCCGATAACCGAGTTAACGCCATATTTGCAGACAACGAAAGAGTGTATGTCGGTTATGAAATGGGGTTTGTTGATGTGGTTATTGGCAATCAAATAAAACACTACTCCGCGGATAACAAAACGATAAATACATCTTATGTTCGTTCAATATATGGCGATACCATAAATAACAAAATATGGATAAGCGCATTTAGTGAACTAGGGTACTTTGAAAAACTAACTTACAAAAGAATACTGGTTAACAACAACCTTATTTACCCTCGGAAAGTAATATCATCAAGAGATGGAGGGTTTTGGATTGGTTCTGCAAGGGGCTTAAAAAAAATTGTCGATGACAAAATAACTTACGATTCACAATACAAGGATGGCTTTAGCGGAATGGTTTTCAGTTTGGTCGAGGAAAAAAATGGAACACTCTGGCTTAATACCATTAATGGCCTTTGGAAATATGCAAATGGAGCATTTGAATACTTTGGCGACAAAAATGACCTCCTAACAAAAATTAGCCATAGCATGTTCATTAACCCCATAGACTCCTCTATATGGATTGGAACAAACGGAGCAGGTATTGTGATTTACAAAAAAAACGGGGAGATATCACAGGTATCAACAAACAAAGGATTAATATCTAACTCTATACATCAACTCTACTATTCGAATGGAAATGTTTGGGTTGCAACCCGACAGGGACTTTCGTTGATTAAAAATTTAAACACTGAAATTTTAAACTTCACCATCGACGATGGACTACCGAGTAACGAAGTAACTTCAGTATATCCTAGTGAAAATAATGTTTATGTTGGAACAAACAAAGGGATGGCCATTATTGACATTGAGAAACTTACAAGAAACCACACTCCTCCACCTACAATAATTACAAAACTGATAGTAGAAGGAAAAGAAATTCCCCTGAATGATTCATCCATTCAACTTAATTATAACCAAAACACAATTGACTTAACCTATGTCGGACTGGCGTATAGAAACATGGGACGCTTACTGTATCGCCACCGGATGATTGGTATCGATACAAATTGGGCTTACACCAAATCAACAAGTTGCCTTTACAGCGGAATGAAATCTGGCAAATACACCTTCCAAATACAGGCTCTTAACTCTAACGGAGTCTGGAATCCCTCCCCTACTTCTCTCAATTTCATTGTAAAACCTCCATTCTGGGAACGATGGTGGTTTGTTGGCATTGTTACGCTTATTTTAGCGGGATTACTATACCTCGTTTACTTAATAAGAATAAAGGAAATTCGCAGAAGAAATGACATGTTGAATAACATCAATCTTTACAAACAACAATCGCTTCGCCAGCAAATGAATCCTCACTTTATTTTTAACACACTCAACTCCATTCAATACTACATCTTAGAACGCGATACAATAAGTTCTCATAAATATCTCACCAAGTTTGCTCGGCTAATGCGAATGACTTTAGACAACTCGCTATCACCTACAGTCACCCTTCGCGAAGAAATTGATGCATTGAGAATTTATCTTGAACTTGAGGCGTTACGCCTCGAAGGTCGTTTTAATTTCAGTATTGATATCGACAATAATGAAAGCATACTTGACATCAAAATTCCAACTCTGCTTATTCAGCCTTTTGTAGAAAATGCCATTTGGCATGGAATAATGCTAAAGCCAGAAAAAAATGGGACTGTAACAATTCGAGTCAACGACAGAGGTAATGTTGTGGTTTGTTCTATTGAGGACGATGGCGTGGGACGACAAGAAGCACAACGCATCCAAGAGCAGAATAGCAAGATTCACAAATCAAGAGGCTATCAAATTACTCAACAAAGAATTGACCTCCTTAATTCGATGTACAAAGAACGATTCGACATTAAAATTGAGGATCTTTTCGACACACTAGACAACCCCTCTGGTACCCGCGTAAACATAACCATTCCGAAAACTCTAGGCTTAATCCAATAATGCTTAAATTAAAACTACCAAAGTAGCATTGTATAATATTTTTTATCTTTGCACAATAAATACTCCTATGCTTAAAGCCCTTATTGTAGACGATGAAATTGCTTCGGTTCGCACTCTCGAACTACTTCTCAGCCAATTCGCCAAAGATGTTGAGGTAGTTGACGTGGCCCGTTCCGCAAGCGATGCCCTTGCCAAAGTTGACCTTATTCACCCCGACATTGTTTTTTTGGATATTGAAATGCCCGGAGGCTCTGGTTTCGATTTTTTGGAACAATGCAACAATCGAACTTTTGATGTTATATTTATAACTGCTTTTGAATACTACGCAGTTAAGGCCTTCAAATACAGCGCAATAGATTACCTGTTGAAACCAATCGAAATTGAAGAACTTGAGACAGCTCTAACAAAGGTTTCGAACCGTAGGTATTCCAATTTCGATGGCAAGAACAGGTATTTTGCTTTATTCGAAAACCTTAAATCAATATTACCATCCAAGTTGGTTGTTACAATAAAAAACCGCTCCGAATATGTGGATTTAAAAGATATTGCATACTTCCAGAGTAACATAAACG
>JAEXVC010000241.1 GCA_023406715.1 Bacteroidota bacterium
TTATCGCAGTGTCCAGCAAGGGCTTCGTCAATAGAGTTATCAACAACCTCGTAAACCAAGTGGTGCAAACCTTTGTTGCCTGTATCGCCAATATACATCGCGGGGCGCATTCTCACCGCTTCTAATCCTTCCAGTACCTGAATGCTATCGGCGGTATAATCCGATTTCCCGTTGGGTTTTGCTAGTTCGTTTTCGTTAATGCTCATAGTAAAATTTATATAAATGCCGAAATACTAATTCAATGTAAATGTTGATTTTGGTTGATAAAAATAAATCCCCCAAAGGTAGAAAAAATATTGGTTTTATTTTTAATTGTTAATTACTTTTTTGAATCAGTAATCGTCAATTAATCAGCGATTTGAAATGTTTTTTGATGAACGG
Source organism: Bacteroidota bacterium (assembly GCA_023406715.1). GTDB lineage: Bacteria > Bacteroidota > Bacteroidia > Bacteroidales > Tenuifilaceae > SB25. Next base: position 382 of record JAEXVC010000241.1, read on the forward strand.
TTTTACACTAGTTTTAAAACTTGTAAGTTGCTCCAATTTGTGCATTGAACCTATAGGTTGGGTATAGGTACCAACTTTGATACTTGGAGTTTAAAACATTGTTTAGGTTAAGGAATGCCGATAGCCTTTTATTGTAGTTATATTCAAAACCTAAATTTACATCAACAAAACCATCTAGTTGCTTAGGCGTAGCGACATTAACCCATCGTTTGCCAACAGAGTATAGTTGCAGGTTAGATATTATCTTATCTTTGATACTGTAGCGTAAATTAATGAATGCAGAGTAATCTGGTTTGTGCCATGGGTGTTGCAAATTTTGCATTTTATAGTTGAAGTACTCGGCATGTAGCAAAACGCTAAATTTTTCCGTTGGTTCAATTGTTAACTCTCCAAGAATTTTTGTTTGCTCAACATTGTCGAAATCAACATTAAATTCGTTCATTAATGGGTTGGCTATATCGGCACTTGAGTTAATATAAAAGTACATACTGTCTATAACTGAATACGAGGCATAAATATTGTAAGAAACAGCCGCGCTGAACTTACCTTTTATACCGCCTGTTAGAATTAACTTATGCGATGTATTCCATACATCAACACCTGGCATTACCCACGGATTTTCGTTTAGTATTTTCGAGTATGAATTTTCCTCAATAAAACCACCAATTTCAACGTAAGGAATGAAGTAATGGCTAACAACATCATATGAAGCATAGCCTTTTGGATAGAAGTAAGTATTGCTGATTCCTGAATTTTTATCGAATGTTATTCCCACGCCTGCCAAAACACGCCACTGTGGGCCAAAAAGGTGTATCCAAGGGGTTAATCTAAATACAGTGTTATTGCCAGAGTCTAACTTTTGATTTTGCATGTAATGTACCAACGATACTTCGCCGCCAAATTGCTCCTGTTTTGAATATTTATTCATCGCAAGCGATGCCTTAACCTTGTTTTCTTGCATATCGTATTTGTCGCCTAAATGCCCAAACTCTGTGTTTATTTTGTAGTTTAGGTGCGATGAATCTTTATAGGTGGTTGTGAATTCTAAATTGGCATTTAGCCTGTTTACTTTTTGTTTGTCCGATGTTGGATTGACTAAAGCATTGTCGGTATCGTAACCATAAAAAGATTTTTGTGTGTTATTGTAGCTTAAATCACCCTGGAAAATTTTATCGGTAAACATCCTTTTCCCAAACAAAAGAACCTCGGTATTGCCATTTTTTGCATCAACCTTTTTATCGTTTTCAAGTCTTACTTTTCCAATACCTGTGTTGTGGTGAAACCATGCACCGTAAGTAAAATTTTCGTTGCGTTTGCTATTGTAGTATGCTTCGACCAAGGGTAGAGAGTTTGTTCCGAATCCAACTTTTACAAAGGTAGAGTACAGTTCGCTTAATGGCTCCGATACCATTCGTGCCGCAGATATTGGAGTGGGGGTAAAGTATGTATTTATGGGGCGTTGAAGTATTGAGTAGGTAAAGTTTGGCGTTACCTTAATTGTGTCCTCAATTTTGGGTTGAAGGTTAATTTTAAAAGCATCGGAAATAGATGGTTCGTAAGGACGAACTACTTGGACCTCTTTTTTAAGGTTATCCTGAGCCTTGATTTGCTCACCAAAGGCTAATGAAAATAATATAAGTCCTAGGGGTAATATTTTGTTGTTTCGCATAGTCTTTTGCATTATTACTTAACACCAATACTTAGGTTGTCGTCAGTTGTTTTGGTTTGTTTATTCTTTTCAACCTTTACAAGTTCGTTTAGCTTGTTGGTGGCTTCATCAATTATACCGTCGGTTGTGTTGGAGTAACCGTCGGTAACACTCTGAAGCGTTGCTTTGGCTTGGAAGAAATCATCCTGTTTCATATACACATCAGCTAAGAGGATGAAACTTTTTGCAAGCCAGTACTGATGCGGAGTGTTTTTCTCTGCAAATGCAAACACTTCCGTTTCCGCCTTATTATATTCTCCTTTGTTTAGGTATATTTTAGCGATGTTGTATTTAGATTCAGCTCCTTCCTTGGTTTTAAGATTTGTAGCCACCTTCGAGAATTCTATCAACGCATCGTCAACCCTGTTGAGCTTAAGGTGGGTTTGGGCAAGTTTGAAACGAGTCTCCATTTCAGTTTCGGCAGGTAGTTTTTCGGTTGCCAGCACACTGTTGGCAATAACTGGAATTTCTTCGAGTTTGTCGAGTTGATAAGCGCTACGTAGTTTACCTAACCGAGCCTCAAGCAGCGATGATTTTAGTTCTGCTACATTCTCTAGTTTGCTGTATGTTTCGAAACACTTATCGTATTGCTGCTTGCTAAAATAGATTTTTCCTAACTGGAGCAAACTTTGTTCGGTAAAGCTATTCTTTGGCATTGCAGCAACTTTTGAAAAGGCTTCAATTGCAGCATCGGTATTGTTGTTGCGGATGTAACAATCGGCAAGGTAATAGTTGGAGTTTATGATGAAGTTCCCCTGAGGAAAGTCGGAAAGGTACTTGTTGAATGCTTGGTTGGATTTTTCGCAATCGCCATTTACGTATAGTTTTTCAGCAGCAATGTAAGATAGTGAATCTTTCTCCGCTAAACTCATGTTTGCGATGCTTCCCAGTTTAGAGGCGTAATCAAAGTAAGCGGTTGCATCGCCTTTGTCAACATAAATATTTCTTATGCCAATTAGTGCATTTTTTGCCTCCGAAGTTCCTGGAAATCCTTCAACAACTTTTTTATAATATTGCATAGCACTGTCGGGAATTTCGGTATTGTAATTAATCAATCCTAACTGTACTAATGCTTTTACGTAGTAGCTGCTTCCTGTGTAGTATCGTTCAATCTGTTGGTAGTATTTTTTAGCATCGCTAGGCTGATTAAGTACCATGTAACTCTCGGCCAACTCAAATATTGCATCGTCCATATAGTTTGAGTTGGGGTACTTGTTTGTTAGGCTAAGCAACGATTCTGCTTTTTTTTGTGGACGTTCAACCAGCCCTAGCGAGAACCCTCGCTGGAATGCAGCGTAATCGGCATCGGTTTTATCAATAGAAATGGCTTTGTCATAGTAGTCAATAGCAGCCCAGTATTTACGCTGAATGAAGAATGAGTCTCCAATACGATTGTAGGCATCTCCAACATAAACATTTTTTTCATCGTTGCTTAAAGAGTTGAATTTTCGGAACCAAACTATAGCTTCGTCGTAGTTTTTTAGTTTAAAGTAGGCGTAGCCCAAGTTGTAATGAGCCATTAGGTACTCAGGCAGGTTGAATGACCCTGGGGTTAAAATGAATTTGTTGTAACCCTCGCTTGCTTTAGCGTACTCCTCGGTTCTATAGTATGCCTCGGCTTGCCAGTAAGTTGCTTGAGCTGCAAGGTTTTGGTTATAGCTGGCATTTTGTAATGAGATGTCGAACATCTCAATGGCTTCTCCAAAATTTAGGTTTTGAAATAACTCTAAGGCTCGGTAGTATGCAGTTTTCTGATAAGCAGCCTTGATTGTGGCATCCTTATTCTTTATTTTTTCTAACGATTCAACGGCCTCTTTATAGTTACGAGTGCTTAGGTAGGCCAAGGTGAGGTAGTTGTATGCTTCGTCGGTTCTGGGGGTGTTTGGGTATAGTTGGATGTAGGTGCGGAATGCTTCAATAGCTTCGTTGAACGGTGCGTATAGTTGCTCGTAGGTTAACTTGGCGTAGTTGAAAAGAGCATCTTCCTTTATGATATTGTCAAAATTCAACTTCGATGCCATTCCGAAAGCCTGACGGGCTTTAGTTTTATCGTTTCCTTGAATGTAGCAATCCGCTAAGTGGTAATGGGCGCTTTGGCTTAACGAGTCATCGGTTGTGGATACCCTTTCCAGGTATTTTGCTGCATCGGCATACTTCATATTTTTGTAGTATGCAAAACCAAGTAGGTAGTGGTCGTCGCGGGTTAATTGCTGCGTTTTCTCGGCATACTTTTCAAGGTAAACCACAGAACTGTCGTACTGCTTTAGTTTGAAGTACGATTCACCAACAATTCTTGCTATTTCTGGGGTGCGCTTGGTTGTGTTGTCCTTAATCAGTGCAGGCGAATACTCCACAACTTTCTTATAATCGCCCTGTAGGTAGTATATCTGAGAGATATAGAAAGGAACAACAGGTGCAAAAGTCTCGTTCTCCTTCAATTTTTCAAAGCCTTTAAGGGCTGTGGCGTATTTCTTTTGAAGATAAGCAATGTGCGAGTAGTAGTAGGTTGCCGGGCCTGCAAATTTGTTGTCCACATCCTTAACCTGATACAACCATTTACTGGCGGTTTCAAGGTCGTTAGTCATGAAATAGCAGTAACCTAGGATGAACTGCATTTCGAATTGCTTTTCTTTATCTAGGCCATTTTTATCAATTTTTGTAAGCCATGATATTGATTTTGAGTATTTTTTGTGCTGATACTGCATTTTGCCCATAGCAAAGTAGGCCAAGTCAATTTTTTGACTTTCGGGATGATTATGAATGAAGTTTCCAATTAGGTATTCTGCATCGTTATTGGTGAGTTCAATGGCACACATTGCAATGTAGAACTCGGCATCGGTTTTTAGGTGGCTAACGTAATTGTCGGTCGATTTAATAAATTTCTCAAATTGCTTTTGAGCGCTAGGGTAAATGCCTTTTTGGTAAAGTTCTAATGCCTTGCGGTATGTGGCATCGGATTCGGTGTAGTTTTTTGTGTCCTGACTTATTGCAATGTTGACAACGAAAAGAAAATTTAATGTTGCCAGTATTGCCGCTTTTAGTCTAATCATACTTAAATTTCTTAAATTCGGATAAAAGTAGTAAGAATTGAGCAAACGTTGATTTTGAAAACGATAATTTAATCAACAATATGCTGTTTAGGTTGTTAATTATTTTTAAAACGTAATTGTATAGGTTCTTGTGACCATATTTTCTGTAATTCTAGAAGTTGTTTTAATGTGTTGTATTATAATGAATTGTGATTGTTTATTGCTTAGTTGATTTTTTTAAGTTAACTTAGAAAAAAAAATATGCTTGCAAAAGTTAAAAGCATAATAAGCGCAAAGCCAGCCATTGAGGGTGCAGGTGTTAGATTGAATAGGGTTTTCGATTTTCAAACTCGATATCAAACCGACCCATTCCTACTACTCGACCATTTCGGCTCAACAGACCCAAAGGATTACGATGCCGGATTTCCTTGGCATCCCCATCGTGGAATTGAGACTGTTACCTATATGCTACAAGGCGAAGTGGAGCATTCCGATAGCCTTGGGAATGTTGGTGTTATTGGCACAGGTGATGTTCAATGGATGACTGCTGGTAGTGGCATTATTCATCAGGAAATGCCACGTCCGCTGAATGGGTTGATGTACGGTTTTCAGTTGTGGGTAAACTTACCTCATGAGTATAAAATGTTTCCTCCACGATATAGAGAGTTAAAGTCTTCGAGTATCCCAATTGTTGAAACTACAAAGTCTAGAGTTAAGGTTATTGCTGGTAGGTTCAGGAAGAAAATTGGTGGAGTGACAGAACTTTACGTGGGAATTGATTTCTTTGATGTGAAACTTTGGGCCGATTCTACTTTTGATGAGACAATAAATCCCGATTATAACTACTTTGTTTATGTTTACGACGGTGTAATTTCTTTGCCTGATTTCGAACACCCTGTTCGAAGCATGGAAGCAATTATGCTTGATAAAGGGAGGATGCTCCAGATTAAGGCAGGTGAAAATGGAGCAAATTTTATTATTTTTGGAGGACAACCGCTGAACGAGCCTATTGCTTGGCGTGGACCAATTGTTATGAATACCGAGGATGAGGTAAAGCAAGCATTTGAGGAGTTCTACAACGGTAATTTTATTAAGTAATTTTTTATGGATTTGATTGCTTTAGTTAACCAGAACGACGAGGTTACTGGTTATGCCAGTAAAATGGATGTTCACGTAAAAGGTTTGTTGCATCGTGCTTTTTCAATAATAATTTTTAACTCAAAAAATCAAATGCTTATTCATCGGCGTGCCGATGAAAAGTACCATTCACCAGGTTTGTGGACAAATGCTTGCTGTAGCCATTTGCCCGAGGGTGCAGTTATGGAAAATTCAATCTATGAGCGTTTGAACCACGAAATGGGAATAAACTGCCCGTTGGAGCACTCATTTACATTTCATTACACCGTTGAGTTCGACCATGGGTTAATTGAGAACGAGATTGACCATGTTTACTTTGGCTTTTTCGAGGGTACTCCCAACCCAAATAAAGATGAGGTTTCCGAATGGAAATGGGTAAATATTGAGGAGTTGTTTATTGACATTGATAAAAACCCTCAGGATTACACATATTGGTTTAAGCATATTATGCAAAACTACAGACAGGAGATTTTGAGTTTCTGCTGTAAGTAAAATCGCTACAATTTTACTTTTTTCAACCTTAAGCTGTTCGATACTACCGAAACAGAACTCATTGCCATTGCAACTCCTGCTATCATTGGGTCGAAAGTGAACCCGAATAATGGATATAGTATCCCAGCCGCTATTGGAATGCCAATAACATTGTAAATAAATGCCCAGAATAGATTTTGTTTTATAGTAGCCATTGTTTTTCTTGAAATTTCAATGGCTTTTGGTATCATTGTGAGGTCAGAATTGATAATAGTGATTTTGGCAACATCCATGGCAATATCGGAGCCTTTGCCCATAGCAATGCTAACATCGGCAATGGCAAGAGCCTCGGTGTCGTTAATTCCGTCGCCAACCATCGCAACGGTTTTGCCAGAGTGTTTAATTTCTCGCACCATATTTGCTTTTTCCGATGGTAAAACCTGTGCTTTATAGTTTAATATTCCAACCTCCTGTGCAATTACCTTGGCGGTGGAGTTGGAATCGCCAGTTAGCATTTCAACATTGATGTTTTTTGATTTTAACGTGGTTATTGCTTCTTTGGTTGTTGGCTTTATTTTATCAGTTATTGCTATAATCCCAATTATTTTAGAGTTCTCGGCAAAGTATACAACTGTGCAAGCATCACCTTCAAGTTCTTGTGCTTTTTTATTTTGCTCATTGCTTGTAACCATAGAGTTTTCTTGCATAAATCGAGCATTCCCAACATAAAAATTGGTGTTTCCAACACTTGCTTTGGCTCCCAGTCCCGTGATTGCCTGAAAATTGTCTAGGTGTGCTTCGGTAGAATCAACATCGCCTAAAAACCGAACAATTGCATCGGCTAAAGGATGTTCCGATTTTAGTTCAATTTGCTTTAGTATCTGTTTATGCTTGAGTTCGTCTGAAAACCAAATAATTTCTTTAACTGTAGGGAATCCTTCTGTTAATGTGCCAGTTTTATCCAATACAATATGGTTTATTTTATGGGCTAACTCAAGGCTTTCGGCATCGCGGATAAGGATGTTGTGCTCGGCAGCCTTGCCAACACCTACAATAATGGCTGTTGGAGTTGCTAAGCCCAGTGCGCAAGGGCATGCTATTGCCAAAACAGTAACCATTGAAAGTAAACCGCGAATAAAACCCTCATCTTTATCAAAAATAATCCAAGAAATAAAAGTGATTAGCGCAATTATAAGAACCGATGGAACAAAAATTCCTGCAACCTTATCTGCTAGTTTTTGAACTGGTGCTTTGCTATTCTGGGCTTCATCGACAGTTTTTATTATCCGACCCAGAATTGTTTCGGAGCCAATTTGCTCGGCCAAAATCTTTATGCTTCCTTTTTGGTTTAATGTTCCAGCCCAAACTTTTTGTCCAGCATTCTTTTCAACAGGCAATGGTTCCCCTGTAATGGTGCTTTCGTCAATCCAAGTGTTTCCTTCAATAACAGTGCCGTCAACAGGAATCCTCGCACCAGGTTTTATGAGGATTGTATCGCCTTTTACAACTTGATTGGTTGGAGTTTCAACTATTTCGTTACCTTGAACAAGCCAAACAGTATCGGGCTGCAAGCCCATAAGTTTTTTTATTGAAGATGATGTTTTTCCTTTAGCCCTTTCCTCTAACCATTTGCCAAGAAGTATGAATGTTATAATTACCGATGCTGATTCAAAGTAAACGTGGGCATGCAGGCCTTTGCTGTGCCAAAATTCAGGGTATAAGGTGTTGAAAACACTAAATATATATGCAATTGATGTACTCAATGCCACGAGAGTATCCATATTTGCTTTGAGGTGGATGGTTTGCTTGTATGCATTGATGAAAAAACTACGACCAAACCAGAAAATTACCGGTGTAGCAATTATCATCGAAATCCAAGGTGTATAGACCCAGTTCATAAAGAACATGCCGAGTATTACGATAGGTAAGGAAAGTATTGCGGATATTATCATTCGTAGGAATAACTCTTTTTGGTGCTCATTTTTCTTCTGCTCTGCTAAACTCAGTGGGCTTTCAGCATCTATTATTA
>JAEXVC010000229.1 GCA_023406715.1 Bacteroidota bacterium
GAATAATGCATTTAAGCGGAAGTTTACTACCTGCCGATTCCACACATATCTTCTTTCGAACATAGATAAGCCTATGGATGAGATTTCGAGAGCCTTAGTTAAAGAATTTGATGAGTTTAAAGGCGATGAGCGTCAACGCGATGATATAACCGTGCTTGGAATAAGACTATAACAATACAATAATTTTTAAATCATACTAATTATGCAAATCAGAAAATCACTAGTTGTGCTAATGGCACCTTTGATGTTTTTTGTGTCGTGTAAAAACGAGCCAGCAGCAAAGGAAGAAATAATTGGGCCAAGTAAGCCTATTGTTAAAGATGGGATTTTAACTCCAGAGGTATTATGGTCGTTTGGAAGGTTGGGTGAGTTTGCTGTATCACCAGATAATAAATCAATTGCTTACACTGTTACTTGGTATTCAGTTAACAAGAATAAAGGAAATGGGGAACTCTTTATTATGAATGCCGATGGTTCAGAAAAGAAACAGTTAACTTTTACCAATGCTCATGAGTTCAATCCCCAATGGGTTGATGACAATACCCTTGCATTCCTTTCAACCGAAGGAGGTGTTTCCCAAATATGGACAATGCGTAAAGATGGTGCAAATTTGAAGAAGATTGAAGGATATAGCGAGGATATCAATGGCTTCTCCTTGTCTCCCGATTGCAAGAAGTTACTTTTCATAGCAGAGGTTAAAGTTGGTAAAAGCGTTACGGATATTTACGCTGATTTGCCAAAAACTAGCGCAATGATTTATGATGATTTGATGTATAGGCACTGGGATACCTGGGAAGATAGTGTTTTTAGCCATGTTTTTGTTGCTGATTTTTCTTTAGAAAAAATTCAAAATGTTAAGGACATCATGCCCAACGAGCCATACGATAGCCCCCTGAAACCATTTGGAGGTATGGAGGAGATTTCCTGGAATTCCGATGGAAGCGCAGTCGCCTATACTTGCATAAAACGAGTTGGCAAGGATTACTCATTTAGCACAAACTCCGATATCTTTTTGTATAATCTGCAAACTGAGGAAACTGAAAATCTTACCGAGGGTATGATGGGATACGATAAACAGCCCACTTTCTCGCCCGATGGCAAAAAAATGAGTTGGATATCGATGGAGCGTGCAGGATTTGAAGCGGATAAGGAACGTTTGTTTATTTTGGATTTAGAAACTGGAGAGAAATCATATTTGAGCAAAAACTTTGATTATTCAGCGGGAAATGTTCTTTGGACTTCCGATAGCAAGTCGTTGTATTTTATTTCGGGCGTTGAGGCTACTTATCAAGTTTACAAAATGGCCTTGACAGACGAGAAACCTATTGCAATTACTCAAGGAATGCACGATTACCAATCAATCGCATTTTTAGGCGATAATTTGGTCGGAAGTAAGGTGTCTATTGTAAAACCTGCAGAGTTGTATTCCATTGATGGGGAAACAGGTTCAGAGACAGAACTTACATTTGTCAATAAGGAAACTCTTTCACAATTGAAAATGCCCGAGGTTCAACGTCGTTGGGTGAAATCGACCGATGGGAAAATGGTTCACACATGGGTAATTCTACCTCCAAACTTTGATAGCACCAAGAGTTATCCAGCATTACTATACTGCGAGGGAGGTCCACAAAGTGCTGTTAGCCAGTTCTGGAGTTACCGTTGGAATTTTTCTATAATGGCATCGAACGGTTATGTGGTGGTTGCTCCAAGTCGAAGAGGTACCCTGACTTTTGGGCAAGCATGGACAGATCAGATTAGTAAGGATCATGGTGGTCAGGAAATGCGAGATCTTTTATCTGCAATTGACGAGTTGAAAAAGGAGCCTTATGTTGATGAAAATAGACTTGGCGCGGTTGGTGCAAGTTATGGTGGTTATACTGTTTTTTGGTTGGCAGGAAATCACAACAAGCGTTTCAAAGCATTTATAGCACATTGTGGAGTTTTTAATTCCGAGATGGAGTATATGACAACAGAGGAGATGTTTTTTGATAACTGGGAAATGGGCGGTGCTCCATGGGAAACCAATAATAAAGTTGCCATGAAGAGCTATGAGCATAGTGCTCATAAATTTGTTAAAAATTGGGATACTCCAATTTTGGTGATTCATGGTGGAAAGGATTTCAGAATTCCATACACTCAAGGCATGGCTGCATTTAACTCAGCACGAATGATGGGAGTGCCTAGTCGCTTTCTATACTTCCCCGACGAGAATCATTGGGTACTGAAGCCACAAAATGGGATTCTTTGGCAGAGAGAGTTTAAAGGGTGGCTGGATAGATGGTTAAAGTAAAAAAGGGGATTTAATCCCCTTTTTTTATTCTATAGCTAATTTTGTAATCATCAATCAAGTATTCGCCATTCTTTTTGTTCCAGATATAGGTTTGAATTTTTATATCATCAGTTTTGTAAATGGATGGCAATAATACTTTGAATCTTAAATTTGACCATTCTTCTGGATTACTATTGAATGGAGTACCAATATCTATTCTTTTATGCTCTAATCTTTTTGTTCCGTCAAATACATTAACTACAAATTTTAATTTGTCCTCTGGAGTTTTTGCAAAAAATCTCATTTCAACTAGTAATTCAAAGAAGTCAAGTTGAGCATTACTGTTGATAGCAAACGAGGAGTTCAAATAGTATTTTTGTGATCGTTTTACTCTGAGGTAATTGCTGGGGTTAATCTTGGAAAAACCAATAAATTCTGAGTCTTTTTCGTGGATAGTATTGTCGAAGTCAAAATTTATGATTCCTTTATAACTTCTGTCTTTGTCAGAAATAACTTTTTTGTTGTTTTCTACCACCTGAGGATTACTTTCTACTTTGCGAAACACACCAATTTTAAATGGGCTTTCCTTGATTGAGAAAGGTATTTCTGGGTCAAAAATTCGCAATAGTTCAAATTCTGGATTGTTGATAAGGGCATTGATTTCAACGCCTGATGTTTTAGAGTAATGCTCATCGTAAAGGAATAAATCGCCTACTTTCATAGCCAATAAAGAGTTCCCTTCGATACTTTGGATTCTTGAATCATTAAATTTTGAATCCAAAAAGAAAGGGAACGACGGATGGTTATAGTATATATTCGACTCATTTGTAACTTTTGTTTTTACCCAATCCGAAGTAGCGTTAACTGCAAACGACTCGGAATCGAGGTTTATCGGATAATTTTGGATAGCAAATGGTATATGGATAATCGATGCAAATCCAATCACCAACGCAGCAACTCTGATCCATTCTAGTTTAAATATTATTAGAAACATTTTTGCGAAAATGTATAAACCCCTAGTTGCCATTATCGCCATAAAAGGAACAATTGCTGCCATGTATTTACTGCTGCCATCAGAGCCTCCTATGCCTGTCCAAAAAGACAATGAGTGACCCATGAAATATACAAGAAAAGGTAATACAATTAAAAGGAATTCCTTTGAATACGCTCTTTTTTGCCTTAAGTATAACGATAACCCCGCAATCAATCCTGTTACGAAGAAAATTTCATTGGGGATACCGAAGAAACCTGGACTCCTTGTCACGAACTGGAATAGACTACCTTGAGTATTTGGGTTAAATCCCAGTAGTTTAGAGAAATCTGCAAATAACCAGAAAAAACTCTTGCCAAAAATTGCCCCCACAACGCTGAAGAATATAAATGCTGTTAAAGTGTAGAGTATTTCCTTGTAATGCTTTTTATGTACAAAGTAGTATATGTAAATTAAAATAAGCAAAAATCCCTCTGTTTTGATAATTGGTAGAAAGGAAACAATAATGGCGCCTGAAATATATCTTTCTTTAACTAGAAAATACGTGGCTAAAATAGCGGTAAAAGCAAAAAGAATCTCTGTTATCCCCGAAAACAGGTTGACCATAAATATTGGGGTAAAACAGCAAATTACAATTGCAAGGGTTGGACTTTTAATTTTTAGTTCTTTTGCAACTAGGTAGGATACATATCCAGTAGCCATTCCTACAAGGACGTTAAAAAGTTGAAAACTTTTAAATCCTAATAAGGCAAATGGCGAACTCAAAATTGTAAATAAAGGTTTCGATATGCTGTTCAGGAAGAATTCAGGATTGCTAAATGCCCAACGGGAGAATTTGAAGTTAATCAAGCTCTCCGTTGCACCAGAGAATCCTTCCGAGATAACTAAAATTGCGATAAGTATAACTAGAATTATGCTAAGCAATGTGTACAGCAATCTTCTCTCGGTGAAGAAATCATCAATACGCCTTAGAGTGCTAGATAAGTTCATGGTTTCAATATTTGATGTTGAGTTGAGCTGTGTGTTTATAAGGTTATTAACTCGACAATTATACTAAATAATTTTCATCTGCTGAGCACCATCTTTAAAATATGGATGAATGTTCTTGAATACAAGTTGATATGTTTTGTCATTAAGGTAGATCGTTGTTTATTAGTTCAAATAATTCAAACGCATTGTCTTCAGATGTGTAAATCTTCTTGTATGAGCAGTTTATGATGCTGTCAACCTTTGCCTTACATATGTCTTGAGCGTTTGGGTTTTTGGTAAGAACAATATAGTCTATTTTTCTGAAGAACGTTTTATTGGACTCTGTTTCAAATGAACTTAAACAAACGTCATTAAGATTCGTGTTTCCCAATGTTATATTTGGAATGCTTTGCCAATTCCATAAAATTGGGAAATAACCAGTATACGCTTCGTAGTTCTCTAGTATTACCACTTTTTTATCTGCTCCAATGTAGTTTGATATGTGACCTAACATCCAGTTGGGATGAGTTCCAATGGGTAGAATAACACTATTTGGTTTTATTTTCTGTGCTAGAGAATGAATGATATCAGCGGGTTTGTTTAGATAATAAATTTGCTTAGCGTAATAGTTCAGAAGTCCCAAATGACAAATAATTACAACGGTACAAAAGGTGGCTATTATTTTTTTATCCCAATTAAAAGTTGAAATCCAAATTAGAATAAAGATAAAGAATAGGTAGTTTAACCTGTCTGAAACATAACCGCCTGAGTTTATCTGATTTGGCAAGGTAAAGTATAATAGAAGTAGTACTATGCCGGAAATTAACCATATGTAATTTTTTGGATAACTATTGTTTGGGTTTTTGTGTACAAACTTCTTAAAGATTATTAGCAATGATAATATTATAATTGAAGCAAATATTGAGATCGTATATATTTGCTCTCTTCCAAAGTTGAAAACTATTAGTGACCTAAGTTTGTATAGCCATCTAATTAATTCGAGAATAGGAACTCTTTCATTGGAAAGCGTCACTATTCCTTTCCCCGCATAGATTATGTATAGAATACTAGGAATTGTAACAAGAGAAATGGTTATGGTGCCTAGAGAAACGATTTTTGAAAAGTTTTTTTTAGGAATTTCATTTATTAAAATACTTATGCCAAAAATTCCAACTAGGAGTACAAACGCAAAAAAACCGAATGGGTGAGAAAAGTATGTTAGCAGAAGACTTAATGCTGTTAGAATATGTAGGAAAGGGTTATAGTTATTTATCAATTTAATAAATAGGCTAAGTGTAATAATTAGAAATATGGTGCTTAATATGAAATTGAAAAACCCCAAGAAAAGAAAAAAACTATAAGTAAAAGGAAGTATGATAAAAGTCGACTGTAGGTGATTCTTATTTAATGTTGATATTAAAAAACGATAGGAATAGGCTAATCCTGCAATGCATATTATTACAATCATTTTCTCTGCTACAATTGCTCCAAAAACTCTTTGAAATCCAAGAATCAAAATATGACCAAGCCAATTTGGTGTTGATAAAGTATTTAAAGTGAAATATTGCTTCAAAAAACTGTCGCCAGTTATTAAGTGCCCAAGTAGGTTCGAGTTGTAAAGGTGGGCAGGGCCATCTAGCGTGGGGAAATGTTTGAAAACTAGTACTGGAACAATGCTAATTAAAACCAGAGAGAAAAAAAGCAATTGTTCGAACTTTTGCTGAGTAATTAGTTTCATTTTGATAAAAGATTATACTTCAATATACACCAAAGCGCACGGAACCCATCCTTCCAGTTTATTTTTTTACCTTCGGCATAGGTTCTTCCATAATATGAAATGCCTACTTCGTAAATTCTCACATCAGGAACTCTCGACACTTTTGCCGTTACCTCTGGCTCAAAGCCAAATCGCTTTTCCTTCAGTTTTAAACCTTTAATAATATCGGCACGGAACAGCTTATAGCAAGTTTCCATATCAGTTAGGTTGAGGTTGGTGAACATATTGGAAATAAATGTCAGAAACTTGTTGCCAATTGAGTGCCAAAAAAATAGTATTCGGTGAGGATTGCCACCAATAAAGCGCGATCCATAAACCACATCGGCATTGCCTTCGAGTATTGGTTTTAGTAAATCTGTGTATTCGCGTGGATCGTACTCTAGGTCTGCATCCTGTATGATGATATAATCGCCTGTTGCCTCCTTTATTCCAGTGTGGAGCGCTGCTCCTTTGCCTTGGTTTACAGCGTGATTGAATAGTTTTATGTTGTGATTTTTCTTTTCGTTGATAAAGTTTTCGAGTACATCCTTGGTTTTGTCCTTTGAGCAGTCGTTAACAATAACCAGCTCTTTTTCAATTCCGTCGATACTAACGGCTAAAACTCTTTCGAGAATCTTGGTAATTGTTCTTTCCTCGTTGTAGGCAGGAATAATGATTGATAGTGTTTGGTTCATCGGTTTTGGTTTGAGGAAAATATTACGAAGTTAAAAGAAGTTAGAGGAAGTTAAAGGAATGCCGAAACTGAATCGTGTCTATTCCTCTAACTTCTTCTAAATTCCTCTATCTTTCTCCAATTCTTTATGATAATCATTGTAACGGTTGAAGTTATTGTCTAGTATTATTTCTCATCATAAAACTCAGAGTTTTTTTTCCACGTTGGATAAATATCCTCGTTGGCCAACCTATTTCCAAAGCAGAAAAATAGTTTTACATCCTCGGCTAATCCATCCAGATTGTCGCGTTTTGGAAAGTATTCATCCTGAGGTTTGTGGTAAATATTCTTCCAGTATGAGTTAATCAATTCTTGCGTTTTTTCCTTGCCTAATTGTTCTTGATCTGAATATCCTTTGGCGAACATGGCCGGAACGCCTGCCTTTAAGAAGGGAAGTTGGTCTGAACGGAAGAACATGCCATTCTCAGGGTTTGGGTCTGGTGCAACGTATCGGCCAAATCTTGCGGCTTCTTCTGAAAGCAACTCGTCGAGCGATGAGTGGCCAAGTCCAGTAACAGTAACATCCTTAAACTTCCCAATGAAAAGTATCACATCGTTATTGATGCAGGCGATAGTCTTGTTTATGTCGATAGGTGGATTTGCCACAAAGTATGCTGAGCCGTAAAGCCCCGATTCTTCTGCCGTAGGCGAGAAGAATAGAATGCTGCGTTTTGGTGTTACTCCAGTGCTTTTAAACGCTTTTGCAATGGAGAACATCCATGCAATTGCGGCGGCATTGTCAGATGCTCCGTTATATATTGAGTCGCCATTAACTACGCGACCAACACCCAGATGGTCCCAATGAGCAGAGTAAACAATAACCTCGTCTGGCTTCTCACTACCTTTAATTATTCCAGCAACATTTTTTGATACCGATTTGGTGTGACTATTCTCGATATTCATGCTCAACTTAGCATTCATGCTGAACGATTGGAAACCTCGTTGGGTTGCTTGTTTTTTTAATGCTTCGTAATCTAAGCCGCAGGATTTAAATAGATTGATTGCTGCGTTGTGAGTTATCCATCCATTAACAAGACATTGCTTGTTTTCAAGGTCGGGTGTGTCTAGGTATAGTTGAGGTGTGTTGTTCTTGCTTCCTGCAACATCCCAGGGATATCCAGCTGGGGCATCCTCGTGAACAATTAAACATCCAATGGCTCCTTGACGTTCCGCCTCTTCGAATTTATAGCGCCAACGACCATAGTAGGTCATCGTATTTCCTTTGAACAGGGCTGTATCGCCAGTGTAGAATCCGGGGTCGTTCACCAAAACAACAATTACTTTGCCTTT
Organism: Bacteroidota bacterium; assembly: GCA_023406715.1. Classification (GTDB taxonomy): domain Bacteria; phylum Bacteroidota; class Bacteroidia; order Bacteroidales; family Tenuifilaceae; genus SB25. The sequence goes on from JAEXVC010000229.1 coordinate 8,009, forward strand.
TACATCAATACTGTCGAAGTCGTTCCAGTTGTACTCTGGGGCATTTATTCCAAAGCCTGCAAAAATTAAATCTGCCTTATCAATTTTAATAGATGGAGAAGTTGTTGGACTCCAGGCACAGTATTCATCATCGGCCTTTAGTTCAAATGGTTTATTTGAAATCGATAATTTTACAACTTCAGGCACCTTTGATATGATGGAAACCATCGGAACATTCTGAATGTAAGATTTGTCGAATGCTGGTTCTAGTCCCAATTCGGCCATTCTTTTTTCTAAGTATGCAACAGACCGTTCCTCTCCAATGGTAAATGGGGCTCTGCCCAGCATGCTGTCGGCCGATATGGTGGATATATCCTTTGCTAAATCATCGTTGCTTACCGATTTTAATGCTTTATCAATATTGCTTTGACAGGCAATAAGACTTATAAGAATAACTGGAATAAATCTTTTCATTGCAATTTGTTTTAATAAGCAAAAGTATCAATTCCTTTTAAAGTATAATCTAGATAATTGAATTGTTTTTCCATTTCCATATAGTCGCCAATTCGCCATCAAACTTTTTTGTATTTTTAACGTCTAAATCCAGTGTGAAATCTAATCCTAATAAAATGAGAAAAATATTTAAACCAATCAATGTTGCAATTATGGCACTAATACTAGCCAGCGTTGGCTGTAGCGAGGCCGATAAGACACCAGCCAAAGAGCCGTTAAAGATTGACGTTACTCTTACCGATGCCGAAAAAACAGCAGGGGTGCTTACTCCCGAAATTCTTTGGAAGTTTGGCCGTGTGGGTGAGCCAGTTTTATCACCCTGTGGAAAAATGGTTGTTTATACCATCACTTACTACAATTTACAAGAGAATAAGGGTGTTACAGATTTGTACCTAGTAAATACCGATGGTGGCGAGCCAATTAAGTTGACTGACGAGATGGGCTCTGAGTCTGCTCCTGCATGGAGTGTCGATGGAAAAGTTATCCGTTTCCTTTCGACACGTGGCGGTTCATCACAAATATGGGAAGTGCAACCCGATGGCCAAAGTCTGAAACAAATTTCAAGTATTGAAGGTGATGTGAATGGTTTTGCATTCTCTCCCGATGAATCAAAGTTGGTTTATGCAATGGATGTAAAGGTTGAAGACCAAGCAACCGATATTCATAAGGATATGCCTAAGGCAAAAGTCCGCATTATTAAAGATTTAATGTATCGTCACTGGAACTATTGGGAAGACGGTAAGTACAGCCATCTTTTTGTGGCCGATTTTGCGAATGGAGCAATTGCCAATGCTAAGGATATCAATGCTGATGAGAAATGGGATACCCCAATGGCTGTTGATTTTGATATGGCCGAGGTTCAATGGAGCCCCGATAGCAAGAAGTTAGTTTACAACTCAAAGAAACTTTACGGTAAGGAGTACGCCATGAGTACAAACTCCGATATCTACCTATATGAATTGGAGAGTGGCGCAACAACCAACTTAACTCCCGAGAATAAAGGCTACGACCGTTATCCAAAATTCTCACCCAATGGCAAGTACATTAGCTGGTGGAGTATGGAAACACCTCTTTACGAAGCTGATTTAAAGCGTTTATTTGTGTTAGATACCGAAACAGGTAAGGCCGTTTATGCAACTCAAGGATTCGACCAAAATATTGAAGCCTATAACTGGAATGAGGATGGAAAAACTATCTATTTTGTAAGCGGGACTAAGGGTACTGAACAACTTTTCAAAATTGATGTTACCACAAATCAGATTGCTCAGCTGACTAAAGGAATGCACGATTATGTGACAGTTCAAAAGAACAAAGGTGTTATTGTTGCCGAGCGTATGAGTATGGGCATGGCTCCCGAATTGTATAAAGTTGATGAGTCTACTGGAGAAGCTACTCAATTAACTTTCACAAACAAGGCTATCTACGAGAATATTAAGATGGGCGAGGTTCGCGAGCGTTGGGTTAAAACTACCGATGGTAAGGAGATGTTGGCTTGGGTAATTCTTCCTCCAAACTTCGATGAAACCAAGAAATACCCCACACTTCTATACTGTCAGGGCGGTCCACAGAGCACCGTTAGCCAGTTCTGGAGTTTCCGTTGGAATTTCCAAATTATGGCTGCAAATGGTTATGTAATTGTTGCACCAAACCGTCGTGGAGTTCCTTCGTTTGGTCAGGAGTGGAATCTTCAAATCTCGAAGGATTACAGTGGACAGAATATCAAGGATTACCTAAGCGCAATTGATGATGTTGCTAAGGAACCTTGGGTTAATAAGGATAAACTTGGCTGTGTTGGTGCAAGTTACGGTGGATACTCGGTTTACTACCTGGCTGGACATCACCAAAAACGTTTCAAAGCGTTTATTTCGCACTGCGGAATGTACAACTTGGAGTCGTTCTACGCTCAAACCGAGGAAACATTCTTCCCGACATTCGATTTGGGTGGTGCACCTTGGGAAGCTAACAACAAGATTGCTCAGAAGAGCTATGCAAATTCACCTCATAAGTTTGTTCAGAACTGGGATACTCCAATTATGATTGTTGTGGGCGAGCACGATTACCGTATTCCTTACACACAAAGTTTGGAGGCATTCAATGCGGCCCAGCTAAGAGGTATT
>JAEXVC010000279.1 GCA_023406715.1 Bacteroidota bacterium
ATCAGTAACTGGACCGAGATGGATGTGTGGCAGTATATCCTTATGGAGAATATTGCATTACCTTCGTTATATTTCTCCCATGAGCGCGAGGTGTTTGAGCGCGATGGTATGTTGTACGCCAAAACACCATTTATTAAAAATAAGGATACCGAAGTAATTCAGAGGCGTATAGTTCGTTTCCGAACAATTGGCGATGCAACTTGTACTGGGGCAATAGAATCAAAAGCCGATACTTTGGAGGATATAATTCGAGAGGTTGCTGCAACTCGAACAACTGAACGTGGAGGACGCGCTGATGATAAACGGTCAGAAGCGGCAATGGAGGACCGAAAAATTGAAGGATACTTCTAAGAATTAGTCTATTATTTCAACTGAAAAAAATGGAACACGAAATAACAAATACAGCATATTTAGATATGGAACTCCTGCGTTTTACCACTGCAGGAAGTGTTGATGATGGGAAAAGTACTCTTATTGGCCGTTTGCTCTACGATTCAAAAGCTATTTTTCAGGATCAGATGGAAGCAATTGAACGTGCAAGTATTAAGAAAGGTGAGGAACACGTTAATTTGGCTTTGCTAACCGATGGTTTACGTGCTGAGCGTGAGCAGGGTATCACAATTGATGTGGCTTACCGTTACTTTCATACCCCCAAGCGTAAGTTCATTATTGCCGATACCCCTGGACATATTCAGTACACGCGAAATATGGTTACAGGTGCATCTACAGCAAATGCAGCGCTGATTTTGGTTGATGCTCGCCATGGTGTAATTGAGCAAACTGTTCGTCACGCATACATTGCATCATTGTTGCGAATACCTCACGTTATTGTTTGCGTAAATAAGATGGACTTGGTGGAGTTCAAACAGGAGGTTTTTGATGGAATTCAGCATAAATTTCTTGAATTCTCTAATCATTTGGATTTGCATGATGTTCGGTTTATCCCAATTAGCGCTTTGCTAGGCGACAATGTGGTGGATAGGTCAACAAATATGGATTGGTATCAAGGACCAACTTTAATGTATCTTTTGGAAAACCTTTATATCTCTAACGATTACAACCAACTGGATGCTCGTTTTCCCGTTCAACATGTAGTTCGCCCTATGCTTTCGGAGTATCACGATTACCGTGGTTATGCGGGTCGTATGGCCAGCGGAACCTTTAAGGTAGGGGAGAAGGTAAAGGTTATGCCGTCGGGGTTCACATCTGTTATTAAGGAAATAGATTTCTGGACTGATAAGTTGGATTCAATTACTGCGCCCCAATCCGGTACAATTATTCTTGAGGACGATTTGGATGTTTCGCGTGGATGTATGATTATTCCTGCCGAAAATGGAATAAAACAAGGACAGGACATTGAGTTGATGATTTGCTGGTTAAGCGATAAACCTATGGTGCCAGGAGGTAAGTATGCCGTGAAGCACACCACCAACGATTTGCGCTGTATGATTAAGGATGTAAAATTCAAGGTTGATATTAATACCCTCGATAAAAATTACGATGATAAGAATATCGGTTTAAACGATATAGGATGTATTGAAATTAGAACAACAAAGCCCATTTTTTACGATTCGTATAGGCAAAATCGTTTTACAGGGAGCGTAATTATTATTGATGAAGCAACCAATGTTACTGTTGGTGCAGGAATGATTGTTTAGGGTAATAGACCAAGTTTTTCCTTGGCTACTCGAATAATTTCTGCGTGGTCAAATGCAAGCGGAGGCATGGATTCTAAAGGAAACCACTCCGCTTTTTCAGCATCATCACCAGCCTCAATGCATGAGTTTTCCTTAGAGGTAAATCCCCAAAATGCAATGGCAATATTTCTATCCCTTGGGTCTCTATCTATTTTATCGAATGCCCCCAGTTGATGAAGAGCAATTCCTGTAAGCCCAGTTTCTTCGTGTAACTCACGCATAGCAGCATCACAAAGTAATTCATCTATTTCTGGAAATCCACCAGGTAAAGCGTAATGCCCTTTGAAGGGGTTGTTTTTTCTTTTAATTAGTAAAATATGGGTAAACAAACCCTCGGAGTCATTCAGGAAAATTACAGAGTCAACTGTAACAAGCATTCTTGGGTATTGGTAGCAATACTCCATTGAAATTAACTTTAAGTTGTTGTATCGTCTTCGTCGTTGCGGGCTTTTCGCTTGTCGCGTATTTTAAAAGCAATCCAAACAGCAACCGCAATTACAATGAACAAAATAAGAATTTGATGTTTAAGCATAGGTTGGTTGTTAACAATTGTTTTTCAGTCTAGCTTAGCACTCTTTTAATTACCCTGAGTTTATGTGAGTAATTGCCTGTTTGTACATTAAATATTCCTTGATGATCAAATTTATCCATTCTAACAAAACCCGAACTATGGATAATGCTTCCTTCATCAATTATAATTCCCACGTGGGTAATTGCCCCTTCATCGTTATCAAAGAAAGCCAAATCACCTTTTTGAACATGGTCAATAAACTCAACAGTATGCCCAATTTCAACCTGTTGACTGGCATCTCTTGGCAAATTTATACCTACAATTTTGTAAACAACTTGAACCAGTCCTGAGCAGTCAATTCCTAAAGGTGAACGTCCGCCCCATAGGTATGGTGAATTTATGTAACTCTTGGCTAGTAATTCTATTTCTTCGGATTTATTCTCGGGAATAGGCAAGAAAGGACTGCCAATTTGCTTGAAAACGGTTTCTCCGCATTTGAAGTTTGGCTCACTGTACTCATTAAGGTTTGATCCAGGACAAATAAGTAGTGGGTGTTCAGAATCATTCTGTTTAGCCCAGAAAAGCCTGTTTGCAACTTTAGATTGTTTGTTAAACGAATGATTTTCGGAACTACATGTAAGTTTTGAGTCAACCCAACCGTAGTATCCATCAAAGTGACCAACAATTCTGAGCCAGCCTTTGTAGGCTTCAAGTATATCGAACGATTCGCCAAAAAGCATTTGGTTAACCATTTCGCTAGTTTCACTGGGCTCTCGGCGAATTGCTGCAACACTCTTTGATATTACCCCAATATTCATTTATCTTTTTTTTGTAAAAATATCATAAATAGCGGAAAAAAGAAATATCTAGAAAATGTAAATTCCAAGTTAATGCACTCAAAGAAAAAGTCTTTTAACTCATTTAGTAATTATTTAAAAAAGGTGAGTTTAAATATCGTAGTTGAACAAATTATGTAAGTTATCGTTTTTCGTTAAATCATTCTTAGTAATAAAAATTTGTATATTTACCAACATTCTTGGGCTTTTATAAATTAAAGTGGACATGAGTTTAATCCGTTATATGCAAATTAACTTTCGTGGTATATTTCGCAGTTTCTATTTTCTGATTGCGCTTTTAGTGGTTTTGGTATTTCTGCCACGCGAGGGTCGTTTTAAGTATGAATTTCAGAAGGGAAAACCTTGGATGCATAAGGATTTGTATGCACCTTTCGATTTTCCCATTTATAAAACCGAAGCCGAAATATTCTCAGAGAAAACTCATATACTTAAAGAGTTCAAGCCATTTTTTAGGCACGATTCATTGATTCAGGAGTCTGCAAATCAACAGTTCGTCTCTGATTTCAGGAATTTATGGACTAATTATGTTAGTGCTAATAGACTTTCCATCCGATATAGCCCTTTGCAGCTTAACACAATTTCAGCAAAGTTTGAAAATGAAATTTTAAGTTCGTTGGATTATGTTTATAGAAAGGGAATTATTGACCAGTACGAGTCTATTCAGGGTACAAATAAGACCGAGAATGGCCTTTCCATTCTGAAAAATAATATTGCCGTTGAAAGTCAATACAACAATGTTTACTCCAAACGCAAAGCTGTTGATTACTTAAATACCAAAATTCAGCGAATTGTATCTTCAGAGTCACCCAATTTTGCTAGTTTATGGAATTCGATTGATATATCAAAGTACGTTCAGCCAAATTTGCTGTATGATGACTTTATTACTCAAAAATTCAAAAATGAGTTAATTGCTAATGTTTCTCTAACAAAAGGGCTCATTCAATCGGGCGAGAGAATAATTTCCAATAACGAGATGGTTACTTCGGATGTTTTTCAAGTATTGGAATCTCTCAAGCGTGAGTACGAGTCGCATATTGGAAATAGAAATTGGTTACTTGTGATGCTTGGCAATGCCCTGCTTGTTGGTTCACTATTCATCATACTTTATTTATTTCTGTTGAGTTTTAGAACCGAAATTTTAAAAGAGGACTCAAAAACCTTGTTTATTCTTTCGCTTATTGCCTTTATGGTTATAGTTTCGTCCTATGTTATAAAATCAGGGATAGTTAGTATTTATGTTGTTCCGTTGGTTATAGTTCCAATTTTTATAAGAACATTTTTCGATGCCCGATTGGCACTTTTTATTCATCTTGTTACAATTTTTGTGGTGGGATTTTTTGTCCCAAATAGCTTTGAGTTTGTATTTACAAACTTTTTGGCAGGAGTTGTTTCAATTATTAGTTTAACAAATCTTTATAGGCGAGGTCGGTTGTTTATTACCGTAGCCTTTGTTTATTTAACCTATGTTTTACTTTATTTGAGTTTAGTGACCATTGAGGATGGTACACCGCTAGCCGCAAATGGATTTGTTTTGCTATGGTATGCAATTAATTCGCTGTTGTTAATGGCATCGTACCAGTTGGTTTATTTGTTCGAAAAATTGTTTGGATTTTTGTCCGATGCAACCCTGATAGAACTTTCTGACACAAATTTGGATTTGCTCCGTAAGTTGGCCGAGGTTGCTCCTGGTACATTTCAACATTCGCTTCAAGTGGCCAATCTGGCCGAAACAGCAATTCAGAAGATTGGAGGAAATCCTTTATTGGTGCGCGCTGGGGCATTGTACCACGATATTGGCAAAACCGTCAATCCCTTGTATTACATTGAAAATCAACCTTTCGATTTTAATCCACATAAAAATCTTGATTTTACTGAGAGTGCAAAATTTATAATTGACCACGTTACCGAGGGTATCAAAATTGCTCATAAGGCTGGTTTGCCTCAGCCAATTGTTGACTTTATTCAAACCCATCATGGAACCACAAAGGTTAAGTATTTTTACAATTTGCATAAGGATAAGTTCGATAACGGCATAGATGATGTTCATAAGTTTACCTATCCTGGGCCACGACCAAACTCAAAGGAAACATCAATTGTTATGATGGCCGATGCTGTAGAGGCCGCATCGCGTAGTATGAAAAACATTACTGTGCAAAATATCGAAGAACTGGTTGAGTCTATAATTAACAAACAGCAAGCCGAAGGTCAATTTAACGATGCCGATATAACGTTCAGGGATATTACCACAATCAAGACAGTTTTCAAGAAAAAACTCACTAATATTTATCATGCGAGAATTGAATACCCCGAAAGTAAATTATAGCAAAAAAGGTGGCCAAGAATAGCCACCTTTTCATTTTAATATTTTAGGATATTTAGCGCATATCTATAATTTCAATTCCTTTATGCTTTTGAGGTTCAAAAGTAAACCTCTCATCTCTTACAGGAAGGTTCGATTTAAAGGTTTTTACCTTAATGATGTAGTTGTTTCCATCTTTACCCTGATAGCGTATTAAAACGGGCTCTAATGTGTTTCTGTCAAATTGTAGTTTAACGGCAGAGTATGGCAGATTTAAATCTTTAGGGAAAAAGTCTAATTCATAAATAGTTCTGTTTTTATCTTTATGCTCGCCAATGAATTTTGATTTAAAATTTTTATCATAATCCTTAAATAACTTTGATGGGTCATCTAGGAAACCACCATCGTTAGTTGTTTGTTTAGAGACAGTTACCTCGTTAGCTTCTTTAATGTATTGCCATTTTGTGGTGCCGTCAAAGTAAATTTCCATACCCATCATTTCTAGAAAATATTTATTGCCTTTTGCAATAATTTTCCCTTGATGAGTATCCGTAATTTTTTCCTGAAGGTTTTCCAATGTAAAAGTGAATGAAGCATTGATTGTTTTTACAGTTTGCATCTTCTGGCTAAAATCCTTTACGGCCTGAGTTGCATCAGGGTTCTCTTGTGCAAAAATGCAAAATGGCACAAAAACTAATAGTGTTGCTATTATTTTCTTCATTGTGGTTAGTTGTGTTATTAAATTTGAAGCGTCAAATATAGTAATAATGAATTATACTTGATAAAATTATTGACTACTGATATTCTTCAAAAGTTGTTCCAAAGACATTTCATCAACAATTAATACTTGGCGAGCTTTACTTCCCTCAAATGGACCAACAATTCCAGCAGCCTCTAGTTGGTCTACAATTCTTCCTGCTCTGTTGTACCCAATAGAGAATTTACGTTGAATTAAGGATGTTGAGCCCATTTGCGACTGAACAACAAGCCTTGCAGCATCCTCAAACAGTTCATCACGTTTTCTTAAGTCAACCTCAAGGTTTACATCTTGGCTCTCGGGAACGTACTCTGGTAGATGAAATGCAGTAGAGTAGCCTTGTTGATTATTAACAAAATCGGTAATGCGTTCAATTTCTGGAATATCGATAAATGCACATTGCACACGAATCATATCGCTTCCAGCCGATACAAGCATATCGCCACGGCCAATTAGGTGGTTTGCGCCAGGGTGGTCAAGAATGGTTCTGGAGTCAATCATCGATGAAACGCGGAAAGCAATACGTGCAGGGAAGTTTGCCTTAATTACGCCTGTAATAATGTTGGTTGATGGACGTTGTGTTGCAATAATTAGGTGAATACCAATTGCACGGGCTAATTGGGCAATACGGGCAATGGGCATTTCCACTTCGCGACCTGCGGTCATGATTAAATCGGCAAACTCGTCTATAATTACCACAATGTAGGGTAGAAATTTATGCCCTTTATGAGGATTCAATCGGCGTGATACAAACTTATCATTATACTCCTTGATATTGCGAACCTGCGCCAGTTTTAAGAGCTCGTAGCGTTGGTCCATTTCAATACATAGAGAATTTAAGGTGTTTATTACTTTCTGTGTATCGGTAATAATTGCATCTTCAGAGTCGGGAAGTTTTGCAAGAAAGTGCTTCTCCAGTTTGCTATAAAGAGTTAATTCTACTTTCTTGGGGTCAACAAGTACAAACTTTATTTCAGCAGGATGTTTCTTGTAAAGTAACGATGTTATAATAGCATTCAACCCAACTGATTTTCCTTGTCCTGTTGCACCAGCAACAAGTAAGTGGGGCAGTTTGGTTAGGTCGAGCATAAATATCTCGTTAGATATGGTTTTTCCCAACGCTATGGTTAAATCGAACTTGCTCTCCTGAAATTTCTGCGATTTAATAATGGAGTGCATCGATACTATTTCGGGGTGCTGATTTGGAACTTCAATACCAATTGTACCTCTACCAGGAATTGGTGCTATAATTCGAATCCCTAAGGCTGCAAGGCTAAGAGCAATATCATCTTCCAGATTCTTAATTTTGCTAATCCTTATGCCTGGGGCAGGCACAATTTCGTAAAGAGTTACTGTTGGCCCTATAGTCGCTTTTATTTTATCAATCTGGATTTTATAGTGCGATAGGGTTTCAACAATCTTATTCTTATTCTCAATTAATGTTTCGCTGGTTACAGGCGACGAGGTGTTTTTGTAATCTTCCAGAAGTTCAATTAATGGTCTTTGGTAGTGCGATAGCTCCAGGGTTGGGTCGTACATCTCCTGCTCGTTAATTAAATCCTCGTTAAGCTCCTTCTCCTGGATGGTTTCAACGGTAAACTCCACATCGCTCTCATCCTCAACCTTAACAACTGACTGGGTTAGGTGTGTGTGTTCTTCTTTAATTGTTGGAGTAGGTTCTATGAAAGTGTCCTTTTCTTCAAAAACTAAGGAATCATCCTCCTCTTCTTCTTCAATTGCATCAATTTCCTCCTCAATTTCCTCTGCAGGAATAGTTTTTTCAACCGATTCGGGCTTTTCTATATCGATTATGCTTGGGGTTTCTTCTACTGTGATAGTTTTTTCTATAGGTTTTTCCTCTATATCGAATACCTCTGTCGATTCATCGCCTTTCTCCGGTTTCTTGAACGATTTTTTGAGATACTGAGCAATATCCCAAACAATTCTATTGTACCAGTGTAGCGATGATGGTTTAACATAGATTGTATATGCAATAACCATAACCAGTAACAGAAAAGCAGTGCCAACTTTGCCCAGTATTGCCGAAATCCATTCCGAAACAAAAAGCCCGTGTGCACCACCCAGTCCGCTACCCAAGAATCCGTGCGCAGTTCCAAAAAGGAATCCTGTAACTAACGAGAATAGTACAACACCAACAATTACCTTGAAGGTTGGTTTCCATAATCTTCCGTTGTATAGTTTCAGTAGTTTTAGACCAAATACTGCAAATATTAGAGGAAATGCCAACGACGAAACACCAAACCACCTATGCATAAATTGCATGGAAATGCTTGCTCCAAGTTTCCCTGTCCAGTTTTTCACACGAATATCGGAGCCCGAAAATAGGTTTTGCCACTCAAAACTTTGGTCAACCTTCCAGGTAAAAAGGTACGATATAAATGCTATGGTAATATAAATACTTAAAAGTAAAGTAAAGAGTCCAATGGTAAAGCGAACTCTCTCATCCTTGAAGAATGATTTTTTGTCGGCCGAATTATCCTGTTCTTTATCCTTTTTTTCTTTGCCAGTATTATCGTTTCCGTTTGCTTTTTCCTTTGCCATTATGTAAAAGTCTGAATCTTAAAATAATAGTGATAGTATAAATCTATGCAAAGTAATATAATAATCCGATAATTCGGGTTATTTAGGTGGGCAATATTATTAACAGATTTATAAATTGAGAACTTATTCCTTTACACTAAACAACTTAATAACTACAAACTACTGTTGCAGTAAGTAAATTAAGTCGGTGATAGTTTGAAAATCAACAGGTGTATAGTCCTGTGGAATAGAAAAAGTGTCGTCGGAAATTTTGCTCTTCTTCACCGATTTGGCCTCTAAGCGCATCATCAGTGAGTTTATTCTGAGATTGAAAGCAAGCATTACTCCATCAATCTCCTCGAATGGAGTATTTAGGTTAGGAGTATTAATATCGATATCTTTTGTATAGATTATTTCGAACTCTGAGTCGGGTCTGTCAGCAAAATACCCTTTGGCCTTGTAGCACCTGTAAGACATAAACTTACAGGGTTCATGGGTCGAAGTGATTTTTACTGAAGGAATTTTAGCGTAAAGGGCAGGATATTTTCCATCAGTGTTGGGCTCTTCATGGTACAATTTCTTATTGAATACCTTAACCATTGTAATGAATTGTTGGTTAACGTGATTGCTAATTATTGAAATTGATATTGCACCCGAAAACGCATCAATTGTATTAAGAGTATTGTTATCCTTGAACTTAACAATAAGCGAAGAGGGGAGAAGCCGAACATCCATTTTCTTAGAAGTAGCGCTATCATAAGTAATTTCATACTTGATAACACCTTCCTTGATTCGTTTTTTTGTTATAATCTCGCGGCACGATGTAATTGATAGTAAAAATAGAGAAGAAACAACAATTGATGTTGGCAAATACCTCATATTCACTTTTTAAATTTTCGTAAAAGTACTAAAATAGATTTACCTAGCAATTTGTTTTTTGACCAATAGCCTCAATTGTTTTCTTAAACTTTGTTTATCAAATTCGTTTTTAAAAATATGTTTCTTAGCATATTTTTAACTCTATTTTATAATTTCAAGAAATTCAGCGCAATATATTACTTGTGTTATTAAACATACTGTAAATCAATTGAGGGGATAGCCCGCATTGTGGGTAAAGATATTAGGATTCAAAAAATTTTATAGCTTTGCAATCTTAATCTGAACCTAATAAAGTTTTGACAATGAATAAATTGGCTGTTGTAGCCTTAGGAGGCAATGCGTTACTCCGAGGCAATCAGGTAGGAACAATCGAAGAGCAAGAGCAGAACACCACTGATACTCTTGAGAATCTTGTGTATTTAATTAAGGAAGGTTACAACCTAGTTATTAGCCATGGTAATGGCCCCCAGGTTGGTAACATTCTTATGCGTAACGATGCTGGTGAGCAAATGTACGGCATTCCTCAAATGCCTTTGGATATTTGTGTTGCCGACTCACAGGGTGGTATCGGTTATATGATTGAGCGTATGCTTCGCAACGTTTTAAAAAAACACGGTATTAACAAGGAGGTTTGCTGTCTTGTTACTCCTGTAATTGTTGACCATGACGATCCAGCATTCAAAAACCCAACTAAGCGCGTTGGCCGTATTTACGATAAAGCTCAAGCCGATGAACTTACTGCTAAAAAAGGATGGGAGTTTAAGGAAGAAGTAAAAGACACTGGTAGCGGATGGCGCCGTGTTGTTCCTTCTCCAAAACCAAAAGGAATTCTTAACATCAAGGTTATTGAGCAATTAGTTAATCAAGGTATTATTGTAATTGCCTCTGGTGGTGGTGGTGTGCCAGTTTACATCGACGAGAAAAATGATGTTCGTCCTGCTGAGGCTGTAATCGACAAGGATCTTGCATCTGCACTAATGGGTGGTATGATTAAGGCTGACGAGTTTTACATACTAACAGATGTACCTTATGTTTACATCAACTATAAGAAACCCAATGAGATGAAGATTGAGCACCTTAGCCATGCCGATACTATGAAATATATGAACGAGGGCATGTTTGGCGAGGGTAATATGGCTCCAAAAATTCGCGCTTGCTTAACCTTTATTGAGAATGGTGGTAAGAAAAGCGTTATTACCGAGGCAACTAAACTTGAAGATAGAAGCTACGGTACCAAGATTACAATGGAATACTAAATCACTTTAAAACATAAAGCTATGTCATTCAACTTAAGAAATCGTAGTTTTCTAAAACTTTTGGATTTCACTCCAAAGGAAATCCAGTTTTTACTCGATTTATCTGCCGATCTCAAAAAGGCAAAGTACACAGGAAACGAGATTCCTCGTTTAAAAGGTAAAAATATTGTTCTTCTTTTCGAGAAGGATTCAACCCGTACACGTTGCGCATTCGAGGTTGCTGCTTACGACCAAGGGGCACACGTTACCTACTTAGGCCCTGCTGGTTCGCAAATGGGTAAAAAAGAGTCTATGGAGGATACCGCTCGCGTTCTTGGACGTATGTACGATGGTATTGAGTACCGTGGTTACTCTCAGGAGATTGTTGAAACTCTCGCTAAGTACTCAGGTGTACCTGTGTGGAATGGTTTAACAACCGAATTTCACCCAACTCAAATTCTAGCAGATTTCCTAACTATGCGCGAGCATAGCAGCAAGCCTTTGAACGAGGTTGCATTCTGCTATATGGGCGATGCTCGTAACAACATGGGTAACTCCCTAATGGTTGGTGCTGCTAAAATGGGTATGGATTTCAGAGCATGCGCTCCTAAAGCTTGCTGGCCACAGGATGAGTTAGTTGCTAAATGTCGTGAGATCGCAAAAGAAACTGGCGCTAAGATTACTTTAACTGAGAAGGTTGAAGAAGGCGTTAAGGGTTGCGATTTCCTTTATACCGATGTTTGGGTATCGATGGGTGAGCCGGATTCAGTATGGGACGAGAGAATTAAATTACTTACTCCTTACCAAGTTAACAAGAGGGCAATGGAATTAACTGGTAATCCAAACTGCAAGTTCATGCACTGCTTACCAGCATTTCACAACCGTAAGACTGCTGTAGGCGAGGAAATTTTCAAGAAATTCGGTCTTGAGTCAATGGAAGTTACCGAGGAGGTATTCGAGTCTCCTGCATCTATTGTATTCGATGAGGCTGAAAACCGCGTACACACTATTAAGGCAGTAATGGTTGCTACTCTAGGTCAATAATTAGCAAACGAATATTTTAGGAAAAAAGCAGCTTTTTAGCTGCTTTTTTTGCTTTTATTGTTTTTTAACACTAATTTTAGTTTGGTGTTATAATAATTCTTTGCCTTATGATGATTTATGTAGGAAACATTTCGTATTCAATGACTACCGATGAGTTAAAAGAACTTTTTGTTCCTTACGGTAGCGTTAAAGAAGTGAAAATTATTGCTGACAAAGCCTCTGGAAAATCCAAAGGTTATGGTTTTGTCGAGATGGAAAGCGATGAGGATGGCTTAAAAGCTATCGCTGCTCTTAACGATTCACAAGTTAAGGGTCGTAACATTAAAGTGAACAACGCTTTCCGTAAAAACGACACAAAACCTGCTGAGTAAGTTAAGGCTTACCTTTCTAGCGCAGGAATGTTTCCACCACAAAGTGGTAGGTTATTACTCCTGATATAGCAAATTTTAGCCCTGTACCCAGTAGAAAACCAATGAAAGAACCTGTAGCCGAGAGCCACGGGTTGCTTTTATTTTTGCTATCCCTATTGGTATATTCTCCAAGGAACGCTCCTACAAATGGACCTATTATAATGCCAAATGGTGGGAATATAAATATCCCTACAACAAGTCCGATTGTTGCACCCCAAACTCCGCGTTTTGTTCCGCCCATTTGTTTAGTTGCCCAAATGGGTAAAATGTAATCGGCAATGGTGACCAGTAGTGCAAAAATTCCTGTCCAGAGCAGTAAACTTCCACGAAAGTTTCCGTACTGCGTAAAGTAAACAATAAGCAAGCCGCCCCAACTAAATGGTGGGCCTGGTATAATGGGCAGTATGCATCCGAGTAATCCTAGAATAACAAGGATTATGGCAATTGCAACAAGAAAATAATCGAGTACCATACTGTTTGGGTTTTGTTTGACTTGTGTCAAAGATAGAATTATTTTTGTGTTGAGGTTAAAATTCACTGCAAGTGAAAACAGTTTCTCTCACTATAAAAGGACGAGTTCAGGGTGTTGGCTTTCGCTATTTTGTTATGCGAACCGCAATGCAGTTGGGTGTTAACGGTTATGTGATGAACTGTGCCGATGGCAATGTCTACGTTGAGGCCGAAGCCGATGATTTAGTTTTAGTTCAGTTTATTGATTTGTGCAGCATTGGCCCTTCTCGTTCCGATGTAAAGGATATAATTATTCGAGAGTTGGAGTCTAAGAGGTATACCGACTTTACTATTCGGGGCTTTTAGATTATAACTTTACTCCGAAAATGCAAATATCGTCGAGTTGATCCTCTATGTTTTTATGATTTTCCAGCATATTAAGAAGGATATCTTTTTGCACGCTCATTGGTTTGTCGTGCATTTGCTCCAGTAATTCGTAAAGGCGCTTCTGTCCGAATTTTCTTTTATCGGGGCTCATCTGGTCAGTAAATCCGTCAGTAGTAAGATATATACAGGACGGTGATATTAAATCTACCTCCTTATTGGAGAATTTCCGCTTGTGTTCGGGCTGGAATCCACCTGTAGATCTTACATCACCCGCTATTTTGTTTAATCCATCCTTTGTGATAATAATCAGTGGACGATTTGCCCCGGCAAACAGAATTTTATTGTTACTATAATCAATTGTTACGAACCCAATATCTATGCTCGCGTGCAGTTTCTTATCAATTTCGTTTTGTTTTAAAGCCTTACGGAGTTGCTCATGCAGATTCTCCAGAACAAGTGCTGGATTCTTTATTTGCCACTCATTCACTATCTGATTTAACAGCGTATTCCCAATTAACGACATAAACGAGCCCGGAACTCCGTGTCCAGTACAGTCCATCACCGCAATGTGAGTGTAGTCCTTAGTGCTACTTGTCCAGTAAAAATCGCCCGAAACAATGTCTTTGGGTAAATAAATCACAAAATGATCCTTGAAAATCTTTTTCAGATCTTCCTCGTTGGGTAGTAATGCTTCCTGAATGGTTTGAGCGTACTCAATACTGCTAACCATTCGTTCGTTTTTATCGGCAATAATTTGTCTCGATTGTTCCAAGTAAAGGTTTTTCCGCTCAATCTCGTCGCGTTGGGCTAAAATCTCCTCCTGCTGCTGCTGTAGCTCCTCGTTTTTCTCTAGAATCTCGTCCTGATGATTCCGTAAATCCTCATTTATCTTTCGAATGTTTTTTAGCGCAATTAGAATTACTGCAATTAAAATGGCTCCCAGTGCTATAAGCAACAATAGGAAATTCCTGACAATTCTTTGGCGCTGATTCTTTTCGGCATTTACAGCATCCTTTTTTGCCTGCTCAAGCTTTACCTCCTCCTGCTGTCGCTCAAATTTGTAGAACATTTCAGCCTGAATGGATTTGCGAGTGTTCTCCTCGCTGAAAAGGCTATCGCGCGATGATATGTGTGCTTTATAGTGAGAGTATGCCTTAATAGGATTATTTATTTTATCGTAAACAATGCTTAGCTGTTTGTTGGCATTGCTAACTATTTCCATTGAGCCCGTTTCGCGCGCCAACTTTAATGCTTCGTTGTAGTGATTAAGCGCTTGGTTGAAGTTGCGAGTGTTGAGGTAAAAATTTCCGTAATTCATTTCGCACTCTGAAAGTCTGAACTTGCTACCAAGTTTGATAAACGATTCCTTTGCTTTATCTAAATAGCTAAGAACATCGCTTACCTCTCCTTTTTCAATGTTTATGCCTGCAATCTCGTTGTATATAGTCCCAATTCCATCAATGTCGCCTGTCTTGTTTGAGTAAATGAGGGCCTTTAGGTAGTAGTCTATTGCTTTATCGAAAGCGCCTTTTTTGCGATAAACCTCGCCAATGTTCAGGTACGAAATGCCAATACCTTCGTCGTCGCCAAGTTCCTCCTCAATCCTGAGCGATTGCTGGTAGTACTCCAGCGCTTTATCGTATAATTTTTGGTAAAGATGAACAACCCCAATATTGTTGAGCTGTTGCGATAATCCTCTTTTATCGTTTATTGATTGATAGAGGGCTAGCGACTTAAAGTAGTACTCCAAGGCCGAAGGATAATCGCCCCGAAGCCTGTAAACTGCGCCAATATGGTTTAGCGCTGAGGCCTCGCCTTTAACATTGCCAGCTTTTTTCTGACTCTCTAAAACCGTGTAAAAATCGGTTAAAGCCTTTCCGTACTCGCCGTTGGACCTGTAAATTGATGCACGGCGTGTAAGTATGTGATTTTTGAACGATTGAATATTTAGGCTATCGAGTAGGGGAGCCGAGGTTTCAATTAAACTGAGCGCCAATTGGTAGTTCTCGTTTTTGTAAAAACTATCAATTTGTGCTA
>JAEXVC010000235.1 GCA_023406715.1 Bacteroidota bacterium
GGGTAGTAATCCGCAGAACTAGTGGGAACTTTTGTAACTTTAGGAACTTCTTTAAAGATCCGAGCAAGTCTAAAATAGTAATAAGCTCTTAATGTTTTTGCTTCAGCAATTAGCCTGTTTTTCAGGCTCAAGCTCATTGTATCATCAGGCTCAATGTTAGGTATATTAGCAATTGCCATATTGCATCTGTAGATACCTTGGTACTGAGCTCTATAAAATTGTAACAAGGATTCGTTGCTTGCAGTTCCATTGAAATTTTCGAGTTGGAAAATATCCGACATATCAGATATTCCATTTCCTCCTTTAAGTGCGTCGTCCGAAACAATATCTCCGTAAAACCACTCGTTAAAATATGTGTCCTTAAATTCCCATTGAAGAGGAGTATATGCCGCATTAACAGCAAGAATTGCATCGTTACCTGTTTTGTAGAAGTTTTCTACGACTATCACTACTTGAGGCTCTTTATTTAGGAAGTCCTCTGAGCATGCAGTAATTGCACCTACACTCATTAGTGCTAAAACTATGTATATGTGTATCTTTTTCATTGTATTGCTTTTTAATTTGAGTGATTACTAAAATTTCAATGTTACACCCATTGTTAGGGTTCTTGCCTGTGGGTATGTTCCTCTATCGACCCCCATATCTAAACCGTTTGTAATTCCAATTTCAGGGTCGAATCCGGAATACTTTGTAAAGGTTAAAAGGTTTGTTGCTGCTATGTAAATACGAGCTTCATATAAACCAACCCTTTCGCTCAATAGTTTAGGAATAGTATATCCTATTTGAAGGTTTTTAAGCCTTAGGTAAGCGCCATCTTCAATGTATCTACTTGAGGCTTTTAAATTCATAGCACTACCCCCAGGATTGGCTAAAGTATTTGACGTTCCCTTGCCACTCCATGCATTAAGCATTTTTGTGTCTAGGTTAAATTGTCCAGTTCCTTCTGTGAAATACTTGTTACAGTTGAAAATCTTATTTCCATAAACACCCTGAAAGAATATCTGGATATCAAAACCTTTATAAGCAAGTGAAGCATTAAATCCATAGGTCATGCTTGGAATTGGGCTGCCAAGGTTGACTTTATCTTTATCATCTATTTTATTGTCGTCGTTCTGGTTCACAAAACGATAATCTCCTGGTTGTGCATCGCTTTGGATTTGTTGCCCTGTAGAGTTTGTATATTCTTCAACATCGTAATTATCCTGAAAAATTCCGTCAATCTGATAACCATAGAATGATCCAATAGGATCTCCTACCCTTGTTCTTGTAAGGTTTTCACCAAAAAAAGGAGCTTTGTAAATATCTTCGCCACCTCCAAGCGATATTACTTCGTTTTTAATTGTTGCAAGGTTAGCTCCTAACGAGAAATCAAATTCTCCAATTTTTTGTTTATAATCGGCAGAAAATTCAAAACCGCTATTTCTTACTTTTCCAGCATTTGCAGTTGGATAAAATATTACCCCAACATTACCGGGTAGAGGTACATCAACTAGCATATCCTTGGTGTCTTTAATGTAATACTCGATAGTTATGGCCAATTTGTTATCAAGTAATGTCAGATCTGTTCCAATATTAAGTTGCTCAGTAGTTTCCCATTTAATATCCTCGTTAGGTATGGTAAGTGGAGCACCACCAGTAACAAGGGCTTGTGGGTTTCCAAAAACATAGCCAACGAATGTTGCATTACTTGCTAGTATTGAAGGAGTGTAAGCGTAGTTACCAATTTCTTGATTTCCTATACGTCCCCATCCAATGCGGAGCTTAAGTGAGTTAATACTTGTGTTGAAGTCAGAGAAGAAATCTTCTTTATGTACATTCCAACCTAAGGCAAATGAAGGGAATATTCCCCAGCGATTTGACTTTCCGAACCGAGAAGAGCCGTCGCGTCGAATATTAAAGGTGAATAAGTATTTGCTGCTATAGGAGTATTGTATACGACCGAAGTATGAAAGCATTGAACTTTCTGATGCACTACTTCCAACGGTCGGATTTTTGGTAGTATTATTTAAATACCAAAGGTTCGGGCTTTCGTTTGGAATATTAGTTCCCGAGGCACCAAGATATTCTCCACGACTTTCTTGTGCTGTGGTACCTACCATTAACGTTAAGTCGTGTTTTTGCTGGAATATTTTATTGTAGGTAAGTGTGTTCTCCCATTGCCATGTAAAGTACTTTTCGTCACTAAATACAAGGAAATTATTCTCCATGTAATCATTTGTTGATATAAAGTATTTTGGTTTGAAGTTTCTGAACTTTCCGTATGAAATATCTATTCCATAGTCTGATTTAAATGTTAATCCTTTGATTGGAGTAAAATCTGCATATACATTACCTACAGCCCTATTCCATTCCTGCTCTGGATGCTGATTTTCAATCATACTTATAGGGTTAATAAGGTTTGTTGTACTAGAAGGAGTTATTCGTCCATCGGGATATTTTACCGGATCCCATGGTGCAAATGCTATTGCACTATTAAGAACAGAGTAATTTTCGTTATTTGTGGCTACTCCTCTATTTTTTGAGTTGTAAAATGACAAATTCTCGCCAACTTTTATTACTTTATTTAGTTGATGAGAAGTATTTACCCTAAAAGTAATGCGCTTATATTTTGATGAGATTATGATGCCTTCCTGATCTAAATAGCCTAGGCTAAGAGAGTAAGTGCTGGTTTCGCTACCCCCGTCGGTAGTGAAGTGGTAGTTGCTAATACGTGCATTGTCGTTAAATACTACTTCCTGCCAGTCTGTATCGTAATTCTCATAATTTATATTTGTTGGAATGTATGGATTAGTACTTAAACCAAATTTTGTATAAACCCAGTCTGAGAAGCTAGTATAAGTGGCATCATTTGGGTCGTACCCTTTAAATTTTGCATACTGTTCTATATTCATCATATCAAGTGTTTTCCACTTGTTTTGAATACCAGTATAGTAACTGAATGTAGAGTTCATTCTTGATTGCGTTTTGCCACTGTTAGTGGTAATCATAACAACACCATTTGCACCTCTAGATCCATAAATTGCAGTTGCCGAGGCGTCTTTTAATATTTCCATCGACTTTATGTCCGAAGGATTCAGAAAATTAATGTTTGATAGGGCAACACCGTCAACAACATACAAAGGATCGCTATTTCCAACTGTTCCAACCCCTCTAACTCTTACTGTTACACTACTTCCTGGTTGTCCAGTATTTGCTGTCACAGTAACACCCGCAACTTTTCCTTGAATTGCTTGGTCAATACCTGTAGTTTGGGCTTTTTGGATCTTCTCTGAGGTTACAGTAGCTACAGAACCTGTTAAATCGCTTTTCTTAACAGTGCCATAACCAACCACCACAACTTCTTCCAATTGTTTACTATCTAATTGAAGTGTAATTGATAATGGTTTGTTATTTATAATTGGTATTTCTTGGGTAATATACCCTATAAAAGATAAAACTAAAGTACTGCCTAGTTCGGCTTTAATTGAGAATTCTCCGTCTATATTGGAGGACGTTCCAATTGTTGTACCTTTTATAATTACAGAAACTCCTGGTAATGGTTGGTTATTGTCGCTGGACAAAATTTTTCCATTAATATTTAATGGTTGAGCATACATTAAATAGGAGTTCAAACACAACAGAGTAAATATGAAAAATCGTTTAATCATAGGTTTAGTTTTGGCTTTAACGTTTACAAATTTATAGTGAATGAACTTGAATTAACAATTTTTAACCTATATAGAAATACAACAATATTGATTCTTGATATCAACAAAAACACAACACTTTTTGTACAAATAATTTATATATAGTTATTTATGTTTTTGTTTATATTCAGCATCGGCAATTTTTTAACTATACAATCATTGATTTGAGGATTGAATCTTTTAAAACAATGAATGATGTCCTCCTGCGTATTTTTTTTCTTTAACATGAGGAAAGAATTATTAAATGGAAGTACTAGGCATTAAAAAAAAAGAATTGACAATTATGCCAATTCTTATAACAAATTTGATATTCTTTTGTTTGGAAAGTATGGTTTAGAGTATTGTATCTCAGTGTATTTATATATTCATTAGGTAGTCGTAAAGGTTGTGTTCCCGGTCAATCTTCAGTTTCTTTCTCAATCTGTACCTACTTATCTCTAAACTCCTTACCGAGATATTCATTAACGGTGCTATTTCTTTTGATGCTAAATTCATTCGGAGGTATGCTGCTAATCTCATATCTTTAGAGGTTAGTTCAGGGTGTAGTTCTTTTAATCTATGCAAGAAATTCTCATGGACTTGGTCGAAATTTTTTTCAAATACCACCCATTTGTCTTTCTGTTCAAGGCCCTTATTAATTTTCCGGATAAGGTGGTTGATTTTGTTACTTTCCTTTAAGGATGGGTTTTCGCGAACTAAATCCTGTAAAGTTTCTTTTATGTCGCCTAATACCATGTTTTTCTGAATTATATCCATGGTAACATTGGCGAGCTCTTTGCTTTTGTAGATTATATCGGTTTGTAATTTTTCGTTTTTAAGGATATTTAATTCATTCTCAGTTTCTTGCGCCTTATGCTTAAGTTCGATTCCTTGTCGAATCATTTTTTTCCGTTGTGTAAGATATGCTTTTCGTTTTTCATGGTTTACTCTGGTTTTAATCACAATGAATGATGCAAAGGATAAGCCTGTAAATAATAGGAAATAAACTAAATACGCATACCATGACCTATGTATAGGCGGTTTTATTTTGAATGATACACTCGTTTTTCCAGATGTTTCTTTTTCGTCAATTGTACATTCAATATCAACAGTATAATCATTATCCTTAAGTTCATTTAAATCAAGAATATTCCCGTTTATCCAGTTGCTCCAACCTCCATCGTTTATTTTATACCTGAACTTAACGAGATTTTGACTTGAAAAGAATGGCATTGTAAGGTTGAGTTTTAGAAACCTTTTTCTAAAGGGGATTTCTCCCAAGTTGTTTTTATCGGGATCGATTATCGGTATTCTTTCACTTTGATTGTATGGATTGCTATTTGTGATACTCTCCACCCAAGCTAAAGAAAGCGGAATTTTTTCTGTTTCCGACTGCCCTAAGCTATCGTTGTAAAGCACAAAGCCATCTTCGGTTCCTATAAGGTAATGCTCCCTGTTTAGAGATAGCACATTTTCGTAACTTCCAGATAAAGTGCTATTTATTAGAAGGAACGACCGTGTGTTGAGGTCGTATATTTTATCGTTCAAAAGGGTTAATAGTTGAATTGAACCTCGCTTGAAAGCCCATATTTTCTTGTTGTTACTTTCTATAATTCTTGTTAGATGACTTGCATTTCCATTAAAAAAAGTATCCCATTTGGAATCGTAAATAAATTTATTGCTTTGGTAGTCAAATTCATAAATTCCTTTTTCTGTTGTGGCAATTACCTTGTTTCGTACAAGAACCGCATCGTTATTATAGTCCATTGGAAGGTCGCTGGTGCTATTATGAATTATGACCTTGGAAATGGATTTATAATCCGCCGTTAGTTGAATTTGGTAAATGGCCTTATAGCCGTGGCTCATCCACAAATAACCATTACTATCAAAAAAGAATCGTCGGGCAGACTCTTCTAGTCCTCTTATTTTATGGATAATCTCAAATGAGTTATTGTTTTCCCGGAGTAAATAAAAGCCATAGTATGTTCCCATAATGAACAAGTTTTGTTCATTGGGTATTGGACAAATATTCCAAACACCAGAATTATCGAATATCAGTTTTGCGCTATTGTCTTGAATTAGGTATAATCCATTATTGTGGCCACAAAGAAGTTTTCCGTTTAGATTAAATAATCCCCATACCTGCCCTGAGGTATTTGGAACTATTTCAAAATCATTTGTTTCAAGTGCGTTTTTATCATTTTTTTTAAGGTTGAGTTTGAATAATCCTTGATTTGTACCCGCATAAAGGTTGCCGTTAAAGATAATTGAGCAGTACCCTGTTCCAAAACCGCCTTTTTTTCTTACGAACGATAGAGGAGAGTTTACCTTAACATAGTCAATACCATTATCAAGCCCTAGCCATATGTTTTGTAGGTTGTCAATATATAAACTTAGTATGGTATTATCCTGAAGCCCGTTCTGATTATTTACTGATTGATTTATATTGCCTTTTTCGTCGGTAATTATTAGTCCATTTGAAACGGTACCAAATGCAAAAAGGCTATTGTTAATTTTCTGTGCAGTGAAAAGGGTGTGTTTAAGTACAAATTTATTGGCTTGTGTTTCCCATACTTTTGTTTTGCCGTTTTCAAGTATATAAAAACCATTATACTGAGTTCCTATAAGAAGTTGTTCCTCGTTAAGTTTAAAAATGCTCCAAACCTCTTTATCCCTGAAAAAATCACCCCCTTTAATAAGTATAGGGTTATCATTCTCAATACTGAGTAGTCCTTTGTTTCTTTCGTAAACAAAAAGGGTTTTATCTATCAGGTATGAAAATCGATACTCGTTATCTGGACTTATGGCTTTGTAGAACTCGTTATTTTTAAATATCAAGATAGATTTGAATGATTGAAAAAATATAAGGTTTCCATTTTTGTGAATTCTCCATATTTCGCCGTAATTTCTATATTCCTCAGGTATTTTTTCGTTCCACGATTGGAACACTGGTCTACCTGTATTGTCGTGGTTTAGCAACCCTAACTCGTTGAATGCACCTACAAGTATTGAGTCTTTTCCAATGGAAATTACGCATCGAACAATTGAGTAGTTCGACATTTCTATGAGTTGCCAATCGTAGCCTGTATATTGAAGTATGCCTTGGTTATTGCCAAAGTACATATAGCCTTCGCTTCCTTGACAGATACTCCAGTTTTGGGTGCTAGCATTATATTCGCTTTTTGTGAAATTTTCAATTATTGGAACACCTGTAATATCCTGACAATTAGCTTTATTGAAGAGTGCTGTTTGGAGTAGTAGGAAAAGTAGGCTATATGTTGTTGTTATTGTTAGTCTGTTTCTCATGGCATTTACTTAATATCAAATTTGAAGAATTCAAATTTATTAAAAAAAGGCTAAACGTTGTAGTTTAGCCTTTTCGAAAAACTCTATCAGAATACTTTAATCCCACATCGCCGTAATTTTCGACGATAGTTGGTTTCCGTCTACCTTATTTTCCACATCAACCTTTAATGGCGATTTAAGAGTGATTTCAAGTGTGTGTTCAATCCAGCCTGCAATTCGTTCCATAATTAATTTCTCGTTTGGGTGAAATTTGGCCAACTGCAGAACCGTTTTTTTCTCTGCATTTTCTATCACCTTAATATCTGCAGGTTGGTAATATGTTGAGAAAATATTGGAAGCACGACTTAATACAAAATGAGGAGAACTAATTCTTACAAATATCTTGTAAATTCCTTTAAGCGCAATATCTGAACTGAACCGCCCAATTTCGCGGGCAGCCATAGTGTTATCGCCACCATAAAATAGGTCGGCTGCTTTTTGGGTTGGAATAATAACCGAATCCATTAACGGATACCAGGTTGTGGCGTAAATGGGCTGTTCCATTATGTGCCTCGATGATTCGGGTAACGATTTAACCCACTCGTTATAGCGGTTGTAGAAATTTGCCTTTACAAAATCGGGTGTAGCTTTTACGGCAGAACCTTTAATTTCCATAAGTTTAATTTTTTCATTCCCTTTACTAAAGTAGCATCTTTATTTAGATATCCAAAATCCCAATCAATAAATTTATACAATCGCTTTATACGGCTGTTTAGCGTTGAACTATTTTCAACTATTTGTGTTTACAGTGCAAACCTAATTTTTACAGATGAAGTCAGTTTTTACCCGTGAACATAGAATGGCCGACTTGGTTCTATCCAACTATAATTTACTCCCCATTATTAACCGATTTGGCATTCGGCTGGGATTTAGGGATAAAACCGTTGAGCAGATTTGTAGGGAACGCAATGTGAATCCCGATTTCTTTTTGGCCATAATAAATACCTACATCAATCCCGATTTTTTACCCGATTCTGGTTTAGTTAATGTTCCCGTAACCTCAATTGTCGATTATTTGCAGCAAACCCACAGGTATTATATCGATTATAACGTGCCAGAGATTGAGCGCTTGCTGAACCTGCTACTACAAAGTTCAAGTTCTCAAAACCTACAACTTATAGAGAAGTTTTACTTGGATTATAAGGTTGAGCTAATAGAGCATATTCAGAACGAGGAGGTTCAGGTCTTTCCGTATGTACTGAATCTTGTAAATGAACGTAAGCGCATACAACACTATAGCATTCATGCATTTGAGCGTGAACATACCGATTTGGATGAGAAACTTTCCGATTTACGGAATCTTATTATAAAATTTCTTGAACCAACATATAACGATAATTACTGTAACGACTTCCTTTATGCACTCCAGCGCTTTGAGGACGATTTGAAGGACCATACCCGTATTGAGGATAAAATACTTGTTCCAATAGTCGCTAAAATTGAAGAAGAGCTGAATGGTTAGCGGTGTTGTAATAGTAGTCCATTCGAACGATATTGTTCGGAAGGGGTTAGCGGCCATTGTGCGAAGCATTGCTGGTATTAGGGTAGTGGAGCAGGCTAGTTTTGGCGAGTTAGATTTTCGTGTTAGCGATATACTTGGATACATGATTGATCCTAATACTTTAAGCCATTTTAAAAAGTTGGGAGGGGTTTGTGCCAAGAGCAAACCAAAAGGAATTCTTATATATGCTGATAGTAAGCGAATTGATTCCGACTTGCCATTTATAGAAACAAATTTTTCTACAGATAAAATTATCGATATTGTTAAAGAGATCTTTTCGAACTCGAAAACATTTTTGGAGAATCAGGACAACGAACTATCCTTGCGCGAGGTCGATGTGCTGAAATGTGTTGCCCTAGGTATGTCCAACAAGGAAATTGCCGATAAACTATTTATTAGCATTCATACTGTAATTACTCATCGTAAGAATATTACTGCAAAGCTAGATATTAAGTCTGCCTCAGGCCTAACCATTTATGCTATTATGGAAGGTTATATTGAGCCAAGTTCAATAGATATTAGGGGATAGGTTGATATTGTAGATTATCGGATTTCCTTAATAACCTTTCCCTGGCTCAACACAGCAACCGTGTTTTGTAATTTAGTATTAATGGTTATTGACTCAACCAAAGGTTCTGTAACAAGGCTATCGGCTTTCCATTCAATTAGGAAATTAGCGCCAGTGCCACTTTTATCCTGGTACGGAACGTAAAAATCTGCGGTTTCCAATGGTTTAAGAACTTTTGTTTCGTTAGGCAAAAAATCGCGTACTAATCGGCCTTTTGTGTCGAAATATTGGACTTTCTGAAGTTTAATGCTATGGTAAAAATCGGTATTATGGATGGCTACAAATGCACTCATATCAATTTCAACTGAATCCATAAAGTGGGGAATATTTGAGTATATTGGCATATATAAAACCTGCCCTCTAACTAAATTCACACTATTATCTTTTAGCTCGTAAACTTGAGGGTCGAAGTTGTTTAAGTTTTGCAGTGCTGTATTGTTACGTTGCTTTTTGCTATTGCACGATACAACAATTACAAGCAAAAAAAATATTACCAGTATTTTTTTCATTGCAGTAGGGTTTGGTTCTCAAATATAGGAAAATATATGTTTATTGTAAAGTTGAGGGGCATTAACTGTCGGTAATTTTGGGCTACAGGAGAGTTTGCTTCCCAGAGGCGTTACTACCCGCTAACCGAAACTAAAATAGTAAAAACTTTTGTATCTGCATCATCTGCCCCAGTAGAATAAACCACCTGTTGGGTGCTGGCTTAATTCTATTTTTCTTTGCTTCTCAAATCTCCGATTATGTTTTTTGCAATCTTGTAGCCTTTTTCTATAGGTTTTCCTAGAATAATTCTTGAGCAGTCTTCAGGCGTAGTAGCATATTCTTTAGTTTCGCTCAACATTTCATCTGTTGTCTTTCTCCATTTTTCGTAAGCACCTTCTTGTTTTTTTAGCAATATTTCTTGAATTGCACCTCCAAAGAATGATTTTCTTTGTTCGTCCCACTTATTCTTTACGGAAATAAAGTACATTTCATTCGGATTGTCAATGTTGCCTTCTTTTTGAAAAGCAATAATTTCTCTTCGAACATTTCTTGCACAAAGTTCTGTAATGTCAAACAATAAACGGTCAACCTTTAATTCCAATGAGTCTTCTTTAAGAATACAAGAACAATGCTTACAGAAAACAGGTACAATATAACCCTTATCAATTTTTCCTTTCCATTTTTTGGGAATATCGACAACCCATCTAAAGCCAATACTTGCTTGCATATGAATATTATACAATTTGTTGTATTTTACACAATTCGTATCTGAACTTGATTGATAATCTGAAAATTCAATTTTTCTATCAGGTTGCCAGTAAATTTCCGTTTCATTTTCTGTTTTTTGCGCTTTCAGGATAATTGGTATTGTACATAAAAAAAACAGAAACATTGTCTTATTTTTCATAGTTATTTCATATTAAATTCTCGAAATATAGAATCGTCTTTTTAGTGTCAGCACTTTCTTAGCTTGCACCCAACGGTCGGTGGTTTGGGCTGCTGGGGAGTTGGTAGCCAGTGACGTCATTCCACGCTAAAAACATACTAAATTACTAAAAACATTCGTATCTGCATTATCGGCTCCAGTAGGCTAAACCACCTGTTAGTTGCAGTTTTTAATTCTTTCAAATTCTTGATCATAGTCTTTATCAACGCTTGGAAAAGCAGGCAATATAAAGTAGCATAAACCATATTCCATGCATTTTGCATCTATGATAAGATTTCCATTTCTTAAAACTCCTAGTCGAACTTTTGAGTCAGAATAGATGGTTGCAACAATTATAGGGAGTATTTTTGCTCGCAATTTAAATTCAAATTCTCCATTTATAAGTTTCCCTTTTAAAATCTTGGAATAGATAACGGAATCAATATCAATTAATTCATATTTGATATGTCTTTCATCAATAACTTCAAGTCTTACATATGCATCTTCGGGCTGAGAATCTAGAACTTTTAAAGAAAATAATCTATGCAGATTTCTAGCTTCGTTACCCCTGAAGGAGTCAATCGGGAAACGATGATAGCAACCATTTATTAGAGTTATATTATTTGTATCTAATTCTACTTGATTATCAGTTATTGCTGAGAATTTCAATGATGAACAAGAAGAAAAAACTATTATTAAGATAAGTATAATAAATATTAGCTCTGATTTCTTCTCCATTAGGCATCTATTTTAATTAATAGTCATTTTCGTAAGTAAAATTGCAACTAACTTAATTATTTGTATACCCCAAAGAAAAATCTATCTCAATATTTTTCTCACAAAAGCCACCGTAAAGTACGACATCATAAACACGCCTACAAACGCTGTTAAGTCGGCAACTAGGCGGAGTATGCCTATGGGTACAATTTCACCATAGCCTACGGTAAAGTAAGTTATACCTGTGTAGTATGCCGAATTCCAGTACTTTATCCAAAATGGGTCGTTGGGGTTGATGCCGTTTAGGTATGTGCTGGCAATGTAAGGGAGGGTAGTAAATAGCATTGCGAAAAAGAGTATCATTACAATATTGCTGAATATCACTCGCACAGGCGATGTAGCGTAAAGCCCCATCCAGTCGAATACCAATTTTTTAAAGCCAAAAGCAGGGTATTGCCAAATGGCCGATTTTTTATCCTTTTGGGTTGATTCTGTAAGTACCGCTTTGGCCTCGTTCCGCTTAAACTCAACGTAGGCCAAATCCTCATCGTCGTACTGACCGGAGTTATTAAAGTTCTGCTTTAGCACTCGGAATTGCTCGGCTTTATTCCTATAACTAGTTTCGGTTTGATTGTAGATTAACTGCTTAATATTATTCGATTCCCAATCAAGGTATAGTATTCCCAGCAGTCGAACTCCTGAAAGATTTAGCACATTGACTTTAGGAATATCTCCGTGAGTCCAGAAATCAACAATATCTCTGAAAATGCATCCTGAGAGGTTCATCACCTGGCACGTATCCACGTGCAGCTTCAGGGTGGAGTTGAACTGGCAATCGTCGAGGTGTAACTCCTTGATTAATGCGCCCCTAAAGCTAACATCGGCGTTGAACGTGGAGCGTTCAAATATCAGGTCGGAGTCCAAGCCTTCGAATAGTTCGTAGTTTACTGTACAGTTGCCAAACGTGGCGCGCTTAAAGGTAACCTTGCCTTTTTTGGACTGTGCGCCCTCAAAGGTAACCTCGCCATCGCCAAATACGCAGCGGTTGAAAGATGTGCGGCCTGTTCCAAACTCAACGGTCCTAAAATCGGTACGTCCATTTCCAAACTCGGTTTGCTCGAACGATATGCTGCCCTTGCCAAACTTGGCATAGTGGAAATCGACCTTGCCGTTTCCAAAGCGGGCAACCTTAAAGCTGGCATCGCCATCGTTAAAACGAGCGTTGATAAACGATACGTTGCCATTGCCGAACTCTGTGTTGGTGAAGATTACCTCGCCATCGCCAAAATCGACATCCTGAAAATCCTTTTCGCCAGTATCGAAAATGGTGTTCTTAAAGGTGATAATTCCACCGGCAAACTGAGCCTGAGTAAAGTTCACCTTATCGACCTTAACAAAGCAGTTGGCAAAATCGAATCCGTGCTTGCTAAGTTTTGTGGAGTGAAAGTCGAATGCTTTAGAGACGATATAAGAGTCGTTGAAGGATGTGATATCGGTAAAATCAACCAACGAGAAGTCTATGTTTAGGTTTGAATCGAAAAATGCGCTTTTGGCGCTGAATTCCTTTACAGTTAGGTGCAATTGTTTGTCGATAATTAAATAGCGTTTACAGGCTGTGGATGAAAATCCTTTTATGTAGCAACTATCGAGGTTGATATTCTCGCCCCGTCCAATGCGCTCGTATATATCCGATATTTCGGGGTAGGCCAAATGAAATGTTTGGATTTCTCGTCCTTTTTCATTGAAAAGCGTAATTGTTGCCGTTTGTGGCGTTGTGTAACCATCGGCACGTACAAAAGGTCTATCAATTATATCTACGCTATAAGTATCAAAACTATAAGCCATTACTCGGAGTGTTTGAATGTCAGTTCATTTGACAGAATAAAAATAGTGTTTATTTGGGAAAATAGAAGATTGCGGTAGGAAAAGTTTTTTAGTTGAGTTTTTTTTTGATTTGATATTGTTAAAAAAAAATTGACGTTTGTCTTTTTGAAGTAAATTTATGGAATAGCGCACTCGTCATGAGAAGAGCGCGAGCGCAGGGAGCGTAAGTGTACTCGAAAGTTCAAAAATCATCATTCATTAATCGAAATTCATCATTCATGGAGATTTCTCGCTTGCGCTCGAAATGACAAAACTTAAGGTCTTTAATTAATGAACAATGATTATCCTCGCCCACAAATTTGGCTATACGGGCAAACCTTGCAGTTTTCGGCTTTGTCGGTTTGGGTGAAGTCAACCTCGGGGTTGAAGATTTCGGTTACTAAGCCATGAAGCAACTCCTTGAACGGCTGGGCGTAGTCCTCATACGATTGTATTTCCTCCTTTGTACCTCTCTTATCGGATGGTTGGTAAAGCACTGGGGTATAATCGCGGGAACTATTTCTTACAAACCAAAGGTTTGGGGTAATTTGGCTTGGTCGGAACTTGCTTATTTTACCAAATATCTCCGCGTATGTGAAAATCTGGAATACACCATCCAACTCCTTGTTTTGCAGTAGGTCTGTAATGTTTTTGAACCTATCCTTCTTAACATCGTACTTGCCCGTTTTAAAATCGACAATGCGGAATTGGTTCGCTGCTTGTTCAATCCTATCGATACGCCCACCAATTCGCACCTTGGTATCTTTGCCCTGAATAGTAATGGGTACATCGATAATAACCTCCTGCTCGGTGCTAAAAATTGAGTATGGCGTTCTGTTTGTATCCACGGCAAGCATCTGGAATATCATCCACTTAATTCGCTCCAAAATAAGAGCGTTACGGCCAATCAGTATCTCATCAATTTTGTTGATGTCGAGTTTGTAATTCTCAGCAAATGCGTTGCGTACCGAACTATTTATTAAATCGATATTGCCGCTTAGCTCCTCCAGTTTTTCCTTGGTAACACTACTGGCTATATCCTTATAAATTAGTTCAACAGCACGGTGTAGGATTGTTCCAACGCCACGCTCATCCATTGCCTCCTCCATCTCCTCGGGCTCCTCAATGTTGGCTATTTTGCTGAAGAAGAAGCGAAGCGAGCAATTCTTGTAGCTCGATAAGGCAGTGGGAGAGAGGTATTTTCCTTCCTTTTCGGTAGCAACGTACTTGCTTAGGATTGAGAGGATTTTATCGGTTTTCTTTACTGCGATTGTGGGTTCGGGTGTTAACCCAAGGTCGAACTTAACCCTGATTCTATCAATATTTAGTCCTGATTCCATTATGAGCTGAAGGATATAACGGCTCATTTCGCCTGAGCGTATGCCTTCGGCCTTATCGGTGTAAACTAGGTAGATATTGTTGGCGCGCTGAATTAGCCTGTAGAAGTAGTAGGCGTAAATGGCATTTTGATGCCTATAATCGGGCAATCCGTAAGCAAAGCGAAGACTGGGTGTGATAAACGATGGCTTATGGGTAACTCCGGGCAGAACACTATCGTTCATCGATAGAATTACAACGTTTTCG
>JAEXVC010000108.1 GCA_023406715.1 Bacteroidota bacterium
ATGTATATATTGGTGGCGATGCTTTACGTGGTGCTTCAACAGCCATCAACGCCATTGGCGATGGGCGTAAGGCCGCAGAGCAAATCATTAAACAATCAGGATTGCAAGTAAATACAACTAAAATTGAGGGTAAAAATCACTCCAAAAAAGAGTTAATGGAAATGCGCTCGCAGCGCAAGTTTGCTCCAGAGGTTCATTCAATCTCGTTGGAGGATAGCAAAACTTTTAAGTTGGTTAGCCAAACCCTCGATGAAAACACAATTGTAGAAGAGGCCAAGCGCTGCTTAAATTGCGACGAGATTTGCAATATCTGTACAACAGTTTGTCCAAACCTTGCTAATTATTCCTACCAAGTTGAACCTGTCAGTTTGAAACTCCAAAAAGTAGTTGTTGGAGAGAATGGAGCATTGGAGTATCAACCCGATAAGGATTTTGTAATAAATCAGAGGTACCAGATACTAAACATCGCCAATTTCTGTAACGAGTGTGGCAACTGTGGAACTTTCTGTCCAACCGATAGCGCACCTTATATGGCTAAACCAAAACTGCATATTATAACAGAATCGTTCAATAAGTGCGAGGAGGGCTATATGGTAGTTCGACTAAAAGACAGGGTAAATCTGATATACAAGCAACAAGGTGGTGTTAAGACCCTTACTGAGATTGGTAATGAGTTTATTTATGAGACCGACCATGTTTTTGCCCGTTTTAACCAAGCCGATTTTAAATTGCTTGAGGCAAAAGCAAAAACACCCTGCGTTAAGCAGATTCAGTTTCAACACGCTGCAGAAATGAGCGTTATATTGCAAGGAGCAAAGCAACTCTAGTCAAGTCAACAGATAAAATGAAAGCGTGGGATTTAGGTCTCACGCTTTTCTTATATGTCTTATAATTAGAGATTAGTAGAATA
This sequence comes from Bacteroidota bacterium, assembly GCA_023406715.1. Lineage (GTDB taxonomy): Bacteria > Bacteroidota > Bacteroidia > Bacteroidales > Tenuifilaceae > SB25. Next base: position 911 of record JAEXVC010000108.1, read on the forward strand.
TTTGCAACCTAATCCCCATTACTTTCCATAAAGTCTCATCAACACCTTCTCCGGAGTCATTGGTAAATCAAAATCAGGTTTGTAGTTTGGATTAAATGATTTTATCGCATTTTGAATTGCGAAGTACGCTGCAATCCCATACATAAAAGGCGGTTCGCCAACTGCTTTCGACTTAAACACAGCAAGTTCGGGGCCTTTGGTGTTTAATGCTTCGCATTTCAGCGTTTTTGGTGCAAAGTAGATATCGGGTACCTTATAGGTTGATAAACTATTGGATAGTAACTTACCTTTTTCGTTATAGGCTAACTCCTCCAGTGTTGTCCAGCCAATGCCTTGTACCACTGCGCCTTCAACTTGACCTAAATCAATTGTTGGGTTAATGCTGTTGCCAAAGTCGTGTACAATTAGCACATCGTCAATTTTGTAAGTGCCCCTAATGCAATCAACAGTAACGGCAATTGCTGCTGTCCCGTAAACGTGGTAAGCAAATGGATGCCCTTTTTCCTTTGTTTTATCGAAGAAAATGGTGGGAGTGGCGTAGTGACCAGTCTCGCTAAGGCAAACTCTCTTCAGATAGGCTGTCATAATTAACTTTTCCCAACTTATCCCGGTAGATTCTCCGTTTAACAGCACATTGTTATTAACGAATTCAATTTGTTCAGGTTTGCTATCTGTGATTTCTGCCGCAACCTCTTTTAGCCTTTTTAGCAATGCATTTGCAGCAACTAAGAGGGCGTTTCCATTTAAATCGGCTCCACTACTAGCCGCAGTGGGGGATGTGTTTGCGACTCTAGAAGTATTTGTGGAGTGAATTTTTACTTTTTCAATGTTAATGCCGAAGGTTTTTGATGCAATTTGAGCCAGTTTGGTGTTTACTCCTTGTCCCATTTCAATTACACCAGTGCTAACCGATACGCTACCATCCTGGTAGATATGTACCAATGCGCGAGCCTGATTCATTGATGTATTGGTGAACGATATCCCAAAGCACAATGGCATCAGGGCTAAGCCACGTTTTTGATATTTATTTTGACTGTTGAAATTATCGATATCGCTCTGTAATTTCTTCAACTCATACTTGTCGGTTGCTGTTCTAAAGCACTCTCCAATATTAACATTCTCTGCAATTTGTCCGTACTGGAACTCGTCCTTTTCCTTAAGGAGGTTTCCTTCCTGAATAGAGGTTACGGGGACTTTAAGTTCATGGGCCGCTTTTGCAATGGCCGATTCAATTACAAACATTCCCTGTGGTCCGCCAAAACCTCTAAATGCGGTATTAGGCGGAAGGTTTGTTTTGCAGCTGTAAACTGTAACCTGTGTATTTGGAATAAAATAGGCGCCAGTTGAATGGAATAGCGTACGCTCCATAATAGCAGGCGATAGGTCGGCTGCAGCACCACCATTCTGGTAAAGCGTTGTTTGGTAGGCAAGTATTTTATAGTCTGCTGATAATCCGATTTTAAAATCGCCGCTATAAGGGTGACGTTTTCCGGTCATCCGCATATCATCGTGACGAGGGAGTACAAGTTTAACTGGCTTTTGCAGAATATGCGCTGCCAATGCTGCCATAGCAGCAAATCCCGATGCTTGGTCCTCTTTCCCACCAAATCCACCGCCCAAACGAACCACATCAACCTCAATTAGGTGCATTGGAATACCTAGCACTCGCGAAATGGTTTTTTGTACCGCAGTTGGCCCTTGTGTTGATGAATGAACCTTTATATAGCCACCCTCAATAGGATAGGCGTATGAACCCTGAGTTTCGATATACAGATGTTCCTGTCCGCCCATTTCAACACTTCCCTCGAAGATGTATTTACATTTATCCCATGTTTCATCAACACTACCCATTTTAAAGGTGCGTGGAGGGATTAGTAGTAAACCTTTTTTCTGAGCTTCGCGTGGGTTAACCACTGGAGTATGCTCCTCGTACTCAACTTCGATTAACGAAACTGCTTTACGGGCAATAAACTCGCTTGTTGCAACTGCAATGGCAATGGGTTGTCCGTGGAAATGAACTTCGTGGTCGGCAAAAAGTTGTTCGTCCGGAATAATTCCGCCAATCTGGTTTTCGCCAGTGATATCTTTGTAGGTGATAATTCGCTCAACACCTTCGAGTTCCGATGCCTTTGTTGCATCAAACCTTACTATTTTTCCTCTTGCAACGGTTGAGCCAAGTATCGATGCGTGTAGAGTTCCCCTGAGTGTGGGTATATCGTCCAGATAAACCGATTTTCCTGTTACGTGACCTATGGAGTCTATGTTTTTCATTTCGTTGTTCGTTAATGGTTGGTCGTGTACAAAAGGTTATTTGATAAGTTGTGGAAAAAGTTTTAAAAAATGAGCAAAAACCAACTGTTTTAGCAGCAATCTTTTGTATTCAACACTACCCCTGATATCGCCAATAGGTGATATCTCAGCT
>JAEXVC010000131.1 GCA_023406715.1 Bacteroidota bacterium
TTTAATAGCTTCTTGAACGTTAATAAGTTTTTGAATTGAATTCACGAATAACATTGTTTTAAAAGCATCTTTTTCTTTTAGAGAATAATATGCATCTTTCAGATTATCAATGGTTGTAGGTAATATATCAAATTCACTCTGCATCCAATAGTAATTAAATATTACTATATTGTAAGAACTATCCAATTCACTACCTTTAATTGTTTCCGCTAGCAGTTTTGAAATTTCTAATAGTTGAATACTTAGTTCATTCTTTTTAATAAAACCAAAAAAAGGAATTTCAGATTTTGTAAAAAACTGAATCGACAATGTGTTAAAGATAAATAACCAATGATGCAGATTGTCATAGTTTATAATATCAGGAACTTCTTTTGGTAATTTTGAAATTTCAAGTACATCTATTAAATCTAGTGAATCAACTTTATTTATTTTTAAATTACTATTGAATACAATTCTTTTATAGAGGGTTTTATCAAGGACAATTCGGTTAACAGATTCTTTAATAAATGTTATTGTATTTTCGGATTCTATTGTTTTAATTGCCCAACTAATTGCATTAAAATCATCTGTTGCTTCAATCGTTGATATTAATTCTCGATATTTGCTATCTTTTAGAAAATAATAAGAAATACAAGCTTTCTCAATGAATTGTTTATTGTCTGGTGAGTTCTTATATGATGATATAAAGCATTCATAGGCTTCATTGGATAAACCTAGTGCTTCGTAACATACTCCTTTAAAATACTTTAAGTTGGCTATGAGTTTTTTTGTTACAAGTTTAGAATTTTTATTGACTCTTTCCTCGATATCTGTCAACCGTTTAAGTGCAGTGTTTGGTTTAAGTTGTTTAATTTCTTCTATACAGCTATTAATCTCCTCTCTATATTCTTCTTCCAATAATGGTATAATCTCAACTAAATGTAATTCAAGTACGTTAAGTATTTTCTCAACTTTTTCATAAATATCAAAAATTGCTTCCTTATGGAAAGCCTCAATTTCATAGAATTTTAATTTGTCATCTTCTTTAATTAACTTGTCAAAAGTTTGAAAAAATATTTCAATTTCATGTTCTGAAGGTTTCAGTATGTTCGGATTTTTTTGTATTTCGCTTTGAATTCTATTTAGATCAATACTATATCCTTTATTAGCAAACAGTCTAAATTTTAAGAATTCTTCAACTATAATTTGAGACTTATAAAACGCAAAATTCCCTTCTTGGTCTTGTACAGGAAATTTTTTTTGATATTCTTCAATTGTTTTTATGATAATTTTATAAAGACGGTTACTAAAATCTTCTCTGTTATCGAGTATTTTATCTAAACCTTTTTTTATCCCATAAGATGCTATCTGTTGGGCTGCGAATAAAAATATTGAATTCATATACATAATTTTATTTTGATTCTTTTTGAAGATTCTATTTACCAAATTCTATGTGTTAATAAATATGCCAAATATGTAAGAATCATTTTATAACTTCAACTCAATTATTATTCAGAAATACCATTCGATCATATTTAACGCTTGATAGGTCTCTTAAAACTACTAAAAAATCTTTTTAAATAAACATTAATAGTTTAATTTTCAACCATTAATAGGCTTGACCCGAAAATTGTTACCTATAAATTGGCCAAAAAGTGATAAAGTGTAAGAAATTGCTGGTAAAAGAAGTATTTGATTATATAAAAGCAAAAAGGCCAGAGTAAATCCGGCCATTTGTTGGGAAAATTTCCCATTAAACTGTTTTACCTACTGCTTATAGCGGTACTTTACAATTTGCGCTGCAATGCTTACCGCAATTTCGGCTGGGGTTTGGCCTCCTATGGTTAGGCCAATGGGGGAGCATACCCTGTTTACCTGCTCCTGCGTAAAGCCCTCCTGTACCAGTCCCTCAAATATGGTTTTTATTTTGCTTTTGCTGCCTATCATTCCAAGGTACTTTAGGTTCTTTGGCAGGAACTGGCGGAGCACAATTTCGTCGAACTTATGGCCGAAGGTCATTATTGCCACGTAACTATTGGGCCCTTCGGCAACCAGTTTAGCCACATCCTTGTAGTCCACAATGCTCTTGTGGTGCGCATAGGTGTTGGCATCGTAGGTGGAGAGTTCCTTGCGGTTGTCAAATACTTCAACCCTAAAATCGAGCAGGCTTAATATCTGCGATAGGGGAACGCTTATATGCCCAGCACCGAATATATAAACGGTCTCCTTGTAGCCCTGCAGTTCCTTGTAGCGCCAGATGTCGGTTCCCTTCTCAAAGCTATAAGGTAGTAGGGGTTTGCTTGGGTTTACCTCTTTAAAGTCGAATCCATCCTCGTAAACGCAAACTATTCCTCGGTTTCCTAGGCTCAGGAACTCCACAATTTGGTTAATTACGTTAAGATGACTGCTGTTAATAGGAATAAATACGTTGGTTTGCTCGCCGGAGCATATCATACCGGATTTGTCCTCGGTGGCATCGTGGGCGTGTACCTGGCGTTTAAGGAACGGTTTCTCTAGGTTCTCCTTAATTTTTTCGCGCGCCAGCTCCACCATTTGGTACTCCATAACACCGCCACCAATGGAGCCGGAAATGGAGCCATCGGCTGCCACAGCCATCTTAAATCCAACTTTTCCGGGACTGCTGCCAATGGTTTCGGAAACAATCATCAGCATAACGCTGTTGCCGTTATTGAGTTTTTCCTGTATAAACTTCCAGATCATTATTTTTAGGTTTTTGGTTAACGAGTAGGGCAAATGTACGAAATCAAAAGAAATATGGAATAGATCCCTCGATAAGCTCGGGATGACAAAGACGATTGTTGCCTGTCATGCTGAGTTTGCCTGGCGCTAGGCAGGCGCAGTCGAAGCATCTCACAACCAGCAATATTCTAGATAATCTAAAAGAGCAGGGGATGTCAATGTCCAACGTTGCTTGTCATGCTGAGCGCAGTCGAAGCATCTGTATTCATTTGAAAATAGATCCCTCGCATACTCGGGATGACAAAAGACTAATGTAAGTTGTTATGCTGAGTCTATCGAGGCTTCTTCCGATCAACAATCAACGACCACCTCAGCACTAGATCCCTCGACAAGCTCGGGATGACAAAGGCCAGTTTTTCTGGTTATGCAAAGCCTATCGAATCATTTTCCGAACAACGTACAACGAACAACAAACAACGATATTTCCAGCAATATTATCGTTTATCATCTAAATAAAAACACATTTATAGAGTTATATTCTATATAAATAATAAAAGATATACTAAAATACTGTTTTTGTTGCATAAATATATAAAAGTGTCCTATTGCAATAGCGAATATCGGAATAACCAATAATTTTGACAAAAATTTAAGAATTATGGAAAGCATATACCCAAAAATCAAAGAATTATCGGAGAAATACCGCGATTATACCGCAAATAACCTATCTAAGCTGGTTAAAATCAAATCGGTTAGCACACAGGAGAAGGAAGTTCAGCTGGAGTTGAAACGCCAAATGGAAGAGGCTGGTTTTGACGAGGTTCGTATAGATGGTCTTGGTAACGTAATTGGCCGTATTGGAAACGGAAAGCGCATTCTGGCTATTGATGGACACATGGATACCGTTGATTTTGGGAATATGGCCAACTGGGATTTTAACCCATTGAGTGGCGAAATTAAGGATGGTTTTGTTCATGGTAGAGGTACAGTGGATCAAGAGGGTGGCCCTGCTGCTGCTGTTACCACTGGTAGAATCCTTAAGGAGCTTGGTTTCGACCGCGATTTAACCGTTTACGTTGTTGGTAGCGTTATGGAGGAGGATTGCGACGGCCTATGCTGGAAGTATATTATTGAGGAGGACAAAATTGTTCCCGATTTTGTGATTAGCACCGAGCCTACAAACCTAAATATTTACCGTGGTCACCGCGGACGTATGGAGATGCACGTTCACTTTAACGGTGTTTCGTCGCACGGTTCTGCTCCAGAGCGCGGTAAAAACGCCATTTACATGGCATCGAGAGTTGCTCTTGAGATTGAGAAACTTAACGAGCGCTTGGCCTACGATGAGTTTTTGGGCAGAGGTAGCGTTACAATCTCGGAGATTATTAGCGGTAGTCCATCGCTTTGCGCTGTGGCCGACTACGCACGTATTCACCTCGATCGTCGTTTAACTTGGGGCGAAACCAAGGAAAGCGCTGTTAAGGAGATTGAGAAGCTAATTGAAGGAATGAACGCAAAGGTTGAAGTGTTAAACTACTCTGAGACTGCATACACCGGATTAACCTACGGAATGGAAAAGTACTACCCAACATGGAAAATGGAGGAGAGCCATCCTGTAGTAACCAATGGGGTTAAGGCTTTTGAAAGTTTATTTGCTCGCAAACCAAAGGTTGATAAATGGACATTCTCCACCAACGGTATTATGACCTGCGGTACATACAAAATTCCTACCATCGGCTTTGGCCCTGGTAACGAGGTATTAGCTCACGCTCCAAACGAGAAAGTTCCCGTGGAGGATTTGGTAATTGCATCGGCATTTTATGCAGCTTACGCTTATACTATTTAGTTAGACGTTAACTGTTAAACGTTAATGGAAAGATGAAAATCCGATTTTTCTTTTTAACTTTTAACTTTTAACTAATTACTTCTCACGTTTAACGATTAACAATTAACGTAAAAGAAAAAATATGGACTTGTTGAAAAGAATAGAAGCATTAGAAAAAGTTGACTCTAAGTTGCACGGTAAGGACTTCCTGTTGACATGGGAGAAAAGCGATGCCGATTTAAAGATGGTGCTAGAGGTGGCTGCCATTCTTAAGGAGATGCGTCAGCAGAACATTTCGCCCAGAGTTTTCGATACAGGATTGGCTATTTCTAACTTCAGGGATAACTCAACCCGTACCCGTTTCTCGTTTGCATCGGCATCGAACTTACTAGGATTAGCTGTTCAGGATTTGGACGAGGAGAAGTCGCAAATTTCGCACGGCGAAACTGTTCGCGAAACTGCCAATATGATTTCGTTCCTATCGGACTTTATTGGAATCCGCGACGATATGTTCCTTGGCGAGGGTAACAAGTATATGCGTCAGGTGGGCGCTGCGTTGGATGAAGGTTTTAAAAAAGGCGTTCTCCCTGTTCGTCCGGGTATTGTTAACCTACAGTGCGATCAGGATCACCCAACCCAATCCATGGCCGATTTATCACACCTTATTAGTGAATTCGGTTCAGTTGAAGCGTTAAAGGGTAAGAAAATTGTGATGAGCTGGGCTTACTCACCAAGTTACGGTAAACCACTCTCTGTTCCACAGGGTATTATTGCACTTATGACCCGTTTTGGAATGAACGTGGAGCTTGCACATCCCGAAGGATACGGTTTAATTCCTGAGATTGTTGATATTGCACGTAACAACGCTAAGCAAAGCGGTGGTTCGTTCAACGTTAGCCATTCAATGGCCGATGCAATGAAGGATGCCGATATTGTTTATCCAAAGAGCTGGGCTCCTTACCACATTATGCAGCAACGCACAAAGCTGCTTATGGGTGGCGAAAAGGCTGCATTGAAGGATCTTGAGCAGGTTTGTTTAGCAAACAACGCTAAGTATAGAGATTGGGAGTACACCGAGCAAATGCGCAAAGTAACCAAGAATGCCGATGCACTTTATATGCACTGCCTACCTGCCGATATTTCTGGTGAATCGTGTGTACAAGGTGAGGTTAGCGCGGAAACCTTTGAACGTTACCGCATTAAAACTTACCTAGAGGCTGGTTACAAACCATATATCATTGCAGCAATGATGCTTACAAACCGTTTCCAGAATCCTGCTAAGTTGATGAAGGATATTTACAGTAAAAATTCAAAAAGAGTTTTATACTAAGTTTTTTAGAGATTGATTACTTCAGGTAACGAAAAACCTCAGAGAAATCTGAGGTTTTTTACTTTATGGTTTTGGATTCCTCACCAAATTACTTGGCTGTTTTGGGATGACAAAGGCCAATGTTATTTGTCATGCAAAGCCTATTGAATCATCTTCCGAACAACTCGTACTAGATGCCTCGGCAAACTCGGGATGACCAAAACGTTTGTTGCTTGTCATGCTGAGCGCAGTCGAAGCATCTCCCGAACAACTAACAACGATCAACGAACAACTCTCATCTTGTTAACTTTAGGGCAATAAAAAAACCTCAGAAAAATCTGAGGTTTTTTACTTTACAACTATTCAGCTTAGAAAATGTAAGTAATACCGAATTTACCGCCCGAGAAAGCGTTACCACCACCAAACTCTAGGTTTAAACCAAAGTTATCCTTAAAGAAGTAACGACCACCAATTTGAGCACCTAAGCCTAAGCCTGAAGCGCCATCGCCAGGATAATCACCAGTTGTATTCCAAATATAGAAGCCAAGGTTTAATCCTGCATAAAAATCAAAATTGCTAGGAATTTCTAAAATACGGTTGAAATGGTAGTTTCCATTACCAGAAATACCAAAAATTGTACTGCTAAATCTTGTGCCAGCAATTTTTTCGCTGTAAGAGCGGAACGATAATTCGCCGCCAACTGTGATATCAGGATGTACTCCAAAATCCATTCCTACATATAGAGGAACACCCCAACTTGAGAATCCAACACCTGCATTAAGTTGTTTTTCACCTTTTGAAAGAGGTGCTTGAGCAAATGTTGCTACTGAAAATAAAACAAAAGATGCTAATACTACTATTTTCTTCATGATAACTAATTTTTATGTTTGACACTGCAATATTACAAATTTTATACCCGTTTGTTCAAAAATCTTATCAACACTAAACCCTTCCGCAGTTGTTTGCTGTTGGATTATCGTTTATGCCCCGCTTATAGTATTGGTTTATTGATTTTTGCGACTTTCTTCTTAATAACTTGCCAAGAGGAATATTATTGTTCATTTTATTGTTTTCAATGACAATATTTCCGTTTGATATTACAAACTCTGCCATTCCGTTTACTTTAGTTCCCTCAAAAATATTCATATCGGCTTTTGAGTGGTGCGTTTTGGCAGAAATTACTGATTCTGCGTTTGGATTCCAAATAACAATATCGGCATCGGAGCCCTCTGCTAATTCCCCCTTTTGAGGGTATAGACCAAATATTTTGGAAGGTTGGGTGGCGAATAAATCAACCAACCTATTCATTGTAAGTTTATTTCCAAGTACACCGTAGGTGTAAAGTAAAGCAAGCCGATGCTCTATTCCACCTGCACCGTTGGGAATTTTACGGAAATCGTCTTTCCCCACCGACTTTTGCTCAAAGGAGAATGGGCAGTGGTCAGTTCCTACTGTTTGTATTACTTGACTGTTGATTCCCTCCCAAAGCGCAGCAATATCGTCCTGTGTTCGGAGGGGTGGACTTATTACAAACTTTGCAGTTTGCTCAAAATCACCGTTGTAGTTCGATTCGTCGAGTAGCAAGTAGTGTGGACAGGTTTCGGCATACACGGGTTGTCCGCTTCGCTGTGCTAGTTGAATGTGCTTTAGCGATTCGCCCGCCGAAACGTGAACAATGTAGAGTGGGCAGTTGGATTGATCGGCCAGAGCAATTGCCCTTTTTACTGCATTTGCCTCAAGTTTTGCCGGGCGCGACAGGCAATGGTATAGGGGAGAGGTGAGTTTTTGGTTTACGTAGAAATCGCGAAACGAACTAACCTCGTCGCCAAGTTCGCAGTGCGCAGTAACCATACCTCCATTTTGCCCTGCAACTCGCATTACGTGGTAAATAATATCATCGTTTAGGCCAATAGTTTCCTTGTAGGCCATATAGATTTTAAACGATGGAAAACCGTGCTCAATGCACTGAATTATCTCCTTTTCAGAGTTTTCGTGCCAATCAACGGGGCTAACATGGAACGAGTAATCTATAAGGCTGTTCTTAGCCTCGTCGATTCTCCTATTCAGCGCATCGTATATCGATTCTCCTTTAGCAGGAGTAACAAAATCAATAAGTGTGGTTGTACCACCATGTAATGCGGAAATACTTCCACTTTCAAAATCGTCCGATGAGTAACCCGCAGGAGTAGGTAGGTAAAGGTGCACGTGTGGGTCAACGCCTCCGGATAATACAAACTTTCCGTTGGCATCAATTACTTTTTCAGCATCAACGCTAATTTCCTGACCTATCTGTACTATTTTACCATCCTTTACAAAAATATCCGCCTTAGTTGTTTGTGTTGATGTAACTACTGTGCCATTTTTAATAAGGATAGTCATAGCTTACAGAATTTAATTGTTATTGTAGGATTTTTATATATCTACCGTTTGGAGCCTCTGAAAATCCCAATTTTAATAGGTATTGATTGTATTTTTTGCTCTCGCTCGAAGCATAAACCTTGGCAAATCCATTCTCGGCAAACTGCTTACTTAGCCAGTAGTATACAAATTTACCATTTTTAAAATCGCGATACTCTGGTAAAACGTAGTCTATTTCAACCTCAAGGGTTTTTTCGTCGGTTTTGCGGGCAATGAATAAGCCTGCAACGGCCATATTACGAAGGATTAAGTAACTAACTGTGTCGCTATCTGGTTTATAGTCGAAGCTGTGGAAGTATTTGTCTATATCCTTCTTATGGAACTCAATAAAGCGTAATAGGTATCTATTGTCGGGGCGAACCCAAAGTACCTCAAATACATCCTTTTTGGAGTAAATCAAAAAGAGATAGTACGCATCAACCAAAACAATAAAACCGTTCAGAAATCCTACTGGCAATGAGCCAATAAGGAATCCATAAATAGAAAAGGTTAATGCTCCGGTTAAATTCACCCAACGAAACTTCACAATAGAGTTAAGCGTCATCGAGAGTGCTATAATCACCGATGCCGAATAACCTATCCACGCCAATACTTGTTCATTCATGATTTTTTCTCTATTATATTTTCAACACAAAGGTACGTTTTTAGTTGAGTCGGTTATATTTTGATAATAGAAAAAACGTTAAAAGTATTCCACGCAGTAAAGCAAAAAAGTGTACTATTCCGAATTTAATGTAGAATTAAACCCTTTTACGGTCGATATTTATATACGAAAGACCTTCCTTAATTATATATCGATTTCAGGGAATGTTTTGAAAATGATTTGCCTACTATAACGAAAACCCCCTCAAGGGTTTAAAGCCCTTGAGGGGGTAGGAAAATTTGGAATCTTCATTAAAAAAAAATGCCAACTTAACTCCGCCAAATTGTATTTAGGCGAACAAATTCAAGTTTGCATTCTCGGTACGTTCAAGGTAGGTAGCCACGCCTCCAATCTGAACACCATCGATTAGTTCCTCGGCTTTAACACCCATAACATCCATTGACATTTGGCACGCAACCATCTCAACACCGTTTTCAATGGCGGTTTGTATCATAGTTTCGAGCGAGTCAACATGGCGTTTCTTAAGCACTTTGCGCATCATTTTGCTGCCAATGCCGCCCATATTCATTTTCGATAAGCCTAACTCTTTGCTCGATGCGGGTAGCATCATGCTAAACATCTTACCAAAAAAGTCCTTTTGTAGGCTAGGTTTTTGCTGACGCTTAATTACGTTTAGTCCCCAGAACGTGAAGAAAATGGTAACTTTCTTACCCGATGCAATTGCTCCGTTTGCAATTACAAATGTTGCCAGTGCTTTGTCGAGGTCATCACTGAAACAGATTAGTGTAGCGTTGTTTCCGCCACTTTTTTGAGTGGTACTTTGAGTGCTTGGCTGACCTTTACGAATAACTGCAGTTATTTCTGAGCCTTTTTGGGTCAAATCCACCAACTCGTTTCCCGTAACGTTTGCCCAAGCTTTTACATCCTTGTAGAATCCAGCATCGGAAGCAGTAATGCGAATTGCCTCGCCGGCGGATATCTGGTCAATAGTTTGCTTTAACTTGAGAACTGGCCCTGGACACTGTAATCCGCAGGCATTTACTACCTTAATTTTGTCTTCGTCGATAGGTTTTGCCGCTTGCTTTTCCTTACTTCCTTGGTAAATATGGTCGTCGTTGCCAATGTAATCGTTGGCAAAAATATCCTCGTTGCTTTGCTTTTGGTTGGCTGTCTCGTAGGTTTTTAATCCACCCGATAGGTTGTAAACCTCAGTAAATCCATTCTGCATTAATATTCGGCAAGCCACATGTGCCCTTAAACCAACACCGCAGAATGCAACAATCTTTTTATCACGAGGAATCTCGTCTATATGCAAGCGGAGTTCATCGAGCGGAATATTTACTGCGCCCTCAATGGTTCCAAGTTGATGCTCATCGCGGGTTCTTATATCAATTAGGTGTAAATCGTTGCCTGTGTATCCGGCTAGTTTGCGCCACGAAATAGTCTTAGTTACTCCTTCCAGAATATTTTCGGCAACCATTCCTGCAATGTTTACTGGGTCTTTGGCCGATGAGTAGGGTGGGGCGTAGGCGTGCTCAATCTCGGCCAAGTCGTACACAGTTGCACCTTTACGGATTGCCTCTGCAAAAAGGTCGATACGCTTATCAACGCCCTCGTAACCAACAATCTGTGCGCCAAGTAATCGCCCGTTGTCTGGCGAAAACGAGATTTTTATCGACATTGGTTGAGCTCCGGGATAGTATCCTGCGTGCGACGATGAGTGCGTAATTGAGTTGATATGAGGAATATTCAAACTAGTAAGTAACTTACCCGAAACACCCGATGACGCAACTGTTAAGTCGAAAACTTTTGCAATTGCAGTGTTTATTGAGCCTTTGTACTGTTTTTTGTTTCCTTTTACAAGATTATCGGCAAGGATTCTGCCTTGCTTATTGGCTGGTCCAGCCAAGTAGGTAATCATCCTTGTGCCAGTAATTGGGTTGGTAAACTCAATGGCATCGCCCAATGCGTAGATATTTGCATCGGATGTTTGTAGGTACTCATTTACAACAATACCCCCAGTTTGTCCAATTTGTAAGCCAGCATCTTTGGCTAGGTGACTATCGGGCTTAACGCCAATTGATAGTACAACCATATCGGTTTCAATTATTTTGGATGAGTTCAACTTTACTTGAATTCGTCCATTGGCCTTATCGAACGATGCAACGCCCGATTTTAGGTAGAACTCAACGTTTTTGGTTTTCAAGTGCTGATGAACAAGCGCAGCCATTGAGTAATCCAATGGAGTCATTACTTGCTCTGCCATTTCAACAATAGTAACCTTAACACCTGCGTGATGCAGGTTCTCGGCCATTTCGAGTCCAATAAACCCCGCACCAACTACAACTGCATGGCGTGGCTTTTTATCGTCGATATACTTTTTAATCTTATCGGTATCTGGTACGCTACGT
>JAEXVC010000165.1 GCA_023406715.1 Bacteroidota bacterium
CATAAGATCAATGTTTTTTTAAGATTCAAAAATGAGTTAATTACAGATGATAAGCTAAAGTCTCTTTTTAATCTGATGTTATTTAAATATATATGTTGATAATCTAAATGATTCGTTTATACTTATATAATGATAGGCTTAGCATTAATAAGCATTTATCAAAGATTCGATTTAATTCAATTTTATCTAATAAAAGAACTCGAAATTTAATGGTTATCTAATTTGAAAATTTTGATAAACAATCTACATTCTTTTTGAAAATAAAGATACGATATTTTTATCTATATTGGCATTAGAGCAACAATTAAATTAATACAAATATTACATTGATACCTCTTATTTTGCAAGTGGTAGAATTATTAGTTTACAAGGGTTTTTTAGAAGCAGCGATAAACAATATAATCATTTACAAAGACTACTTTATTAAACTATATAGAAAAGCAAGTAGTAAAAAACTGTTAATCTATATTTATCAAGAGAGCATTGTTGGCTAAAACAGTTGTTGAGGACTCCTTGTATTGAATTGTTTTATATCTATAGCTAATTCCTTCACTTACATTCAGGAAAACCATTATCATGAATAATAGCTGAATAACCTTTGCTTTTAATTCCTGTCTTCATTTTAAATGCAATGAACTAGAAACAAACTAGAAACAAACCAAAAGTGTGCTTGTCTATGATTTATTTTCTCAGTCTTTCTATTAAAATTATTGTAATGAAAAGGTAATTTGAAGTTCTTAAGGTTTTGAGAAAAGGAATTAAATTTCTACTATGTTTCTCCCCCCCTTAATACATAATTACCCCACTTCTTTACCATTTCAATGTCCGCACTAAACTGTCAACAATATCTGATAGAGAACCAGACATTTTAGACTATATCTAAATTGTAAATTTCAAAATATTTTTATAGTTACTTTCTACATTAAAATACATTAATAAATAGAAAAATGTGAATACCTGGTAATAGAATTACTTAGACTGTTTTCTGCAATTCTTACTACTCATCCAACTCATTAAAAGCAAATGAAAACCTGTATGACTAAACGCATATACAAATCTCATTTACAAAGCAGGACAAATACTATTAAATCTCTTTTAGAGGTTCACTTCGCTAAAAGCAACATCAGAAGAGGATATGTTATAGCTTTTATTCTGTTATTTTCTATTAGAGGTTTCTCACAAATGGTTATTGAAGGGGAAGCCATTAATAATACAGAAACAGGCTTCTGGAATGGAAGAACTGTTGATTTTTCAACGCCATTAAATCTTATATACAGGAATAATTCAATATCTTCGAAAAATTCAGTAGGCTACATGCTCAATTTAGGAATTGAGGGTAATGGGGCAAACAGTAATAATCTTGATGGTACAGTAGTTTCCGGAAATAAGTTTACTTGGGGTGGTATTTTGGATGAATCTATAACACATGGG
This sequence comes from Bacteroidota bacterium, assembly GCA_023406715.1. Classification (GTDB taxonomy): domain Bacteria; phylum Bacteroidota; class Bacteroidia; order Bacteroidales; family Tenuifilaceae; genus SB25. Next base: position 1,432 of record JAEXVC010000165.1, read on the forward strand.
TTGTTCTTTGGTTATCAGAAGAACTGTGATATTAAATACAATTATCTTGACAGAGTTCCATATGGAGTGGTAATTAAATCAGGTATTCCTGGTACTCCATCAACAAGCATGACTTATACATCCGGGGGGGTTTCTTATAATATTATTCGTAATAGCAGACTTGGAGTTATTATCAAAGGAATGAATGGAGTGAAAATCCATAACAATACCTTCTACACATCAAGGGTTGATTTGAATTTTGGGTTGGTAGATGTTAGCTCCAATGAGGATAATAACATGTATGCCTCCTCTAAAAACGTGAAAGTTTTTAACAATATTTTCTATAGTAAGAACTCTACAATGAATGTAAGGGTTTGGGGATTATATGGTTGTAATGAGGGTTTTGAATGTGATTATAATGTTTACTATTGTGAGAACGGTGAACCTTTGTTTGATGAACTTGGGTATAGGGACGGCGTAAATCATCCTTATTTGACCTTTGCACAATGGCAGGCACTTGGGTATGATTTACATTCCATTGTTATTAATCCTAATTTTAATGATACGATCAATTTAGTTCCTACGGTACCTCTTACATATGCTACTGATTTAGGATTATCTTATAATACAGGTCTTTCCACGACAGCTTCGTGGGTTCTAGGAAGTTCTCCTGCAACACAGGTTCAGGGTACAACCTGGCAGAATGGCGCAAGAATAGCGGGTACAACAATCGGGAATACTTATTATGTTTCTCCAACTGGAAACGATAATAATCCAGGTACTATTGATCAACCTTTTGCTTCATTGCAGAAACTTAATGGCGTTTTAACAGCCGGAGATATAGCATATATTAGAGGTGGAACGTATACTACTGCTACAAGTGCTACATATTATCAAACACGTTTCCATAATCTGACAGGAACTGTAACAGATACTATTAAAATTTATGCTTATCCGGGTGAAACTCCTGTATTTGATTATGCTGCTCATAATTTTGGAACATCTACAAAATATCTTGTTCAGATGTATGAGTGTGATTATGTTCATATAAAGGGACTTACATTTACTAATGCTGCACAACCATATCAATCTCCTATAATTGCGTTTAATTTAACAAATTCGAATCATAATCTTATTGAAAACGTAACTGTTTCGCATATAGGTGGTTTTGGATTTTCTATTGGGCATACAGGTTGGGGGACAGCCGAGTTAAACACTGCAAACTCAGAATATAATACATTTTTGAATTGCGATGCTTTCGATTGCGAAGACCCACCCTCTCCTGAACCGTATGGTGGAGCAAATGGATTCAATATAGTACACAACGAAGGGGTTGCGAATTCGTATGCTAACCATACTATATTCAGAGGATGTAGAGCATGGAATAATTCAGATGATGGATGGGACTTATTTGGTTCTGAATCAACGGATATTTTGATTGATAATTGTTGGAGTTTCAATAACGGTTATAATTCTGAAACTGGTTTACATACTGGTGATGGTGATGGTTTTAAACTTGGCCCAACAACAAATGTTTCTTTTAATAACCAGCATTTAATTACTGTTCAAAATTGTGTTGGGGTTGGAAATTATAATTTTGGCTTTGATCAAAATACAATTGATAAGACAAGTACAATTTGGCTATATAATAATTTCGCCTATAATAATAGAGTAGCAGGCTTTTATTTTGCGTACTTGAATGGCATAGCACATATATTTAAAAATAATCTTTCCTATCTTAATACTGATGGATTCGGAACAGGGACAGTGCACGATCATAATTCGTGGGATGCCTCGCCGTCTGTTACTGTAAATAGTAGCGATTTTGTAAGTCTGGATAAATCCCAACTGGATAATATAAGACAATCTAATGGGAATTTACCCATTATTACATTTGGTCATTTAGCATCAGGTTCAGATTTAATAAATGCAGGAGTGGATGTTGGTTTGCCATATATAGGTTCTGCTCCTGATATAGGCGCTTATGAATATGAAAATAGCAGTAATAATCAGCTACCATCTATTCAAAATCAGGGGATGCAGATAAATGAAAACAGCCCTAGTGGAACAGTAGTTGGAACAGTTCTAGCTTCGGACCCGGATGCAGGACAAACGCGTACCTATTCCATCGTTTCGGGAAATACGTCAGGAGCTTTTGCTATCAATGCAACCACCGGAGTGCTTTCGGTAGCTAATTCTTCAGCATTAAACTTTGAAGTAACGCCTTCCTTTGCCCTTATCGTAAAAGTACAGGACAACGGAACCGGTACGTTAAGCAGCCAGGCTACGGTAACGGTTTCTTTGACTAACGTCAACGAAGCGCCGGTAGTCAGCAACCAGGCTTTCTCCATTGCCGAAAACGCCGCCAACGGAACCAACGTGGGAATCGTGGTAGCTTCAGACCCGGACGCTGGTCAGACGCTTACCTATTCCATCCTTTCGGGAAATACGTCAGGGGCTTTTGCTATCAATGCTTCAACCGGAGTGCTTTCGGTAGCTAATTCTTCAGCATTAAACTTTGAAGCAACTCCTTCGTTTGCCCTTATCGTAAAAGTACAGGACAACGGAACCGGTACGTTAAGCAGCCAGGCTACGGT
>JAEXVC010000173.1 GCA_023406715.1 Bacteroidota bacterium
AATAGTTCCTTATCGTTAGCCCTATATCCATTGATGTAAAACCTTAAACTACCGCTATAGTTTAGGTAAGCCGATTTACTGAACACACCTACGCCAAAGTGGTTGGTTTTTATTTTGGAATTTTCGCGTTCAAAAATAAAATCGGTAGGTTTAAAGTGATAATAATTACCAAAAGTGTTCGTGAACCAAACCCTAAGACCTGGAATACCAGGATAATTAGCTATCTGCGTTAATTCAAGCAGTGCAGTTGTTGTGTAATTTAATAGATATATAGAGTCGTGGGTTTGATACTTATTAATGTAGTAATTCTTGTAGTAAACAGTATCGTCGTCGGAATATACTCTGGTGTACCTATTCGCATCGAATATGAGTTTCGAAGTAACAAGTGGAGATACTAGTATGGAGTCACTGCCATCCACAGATTTTAGAGTTGTTCTCTTCACAATGATATCGTACCCTGCAATAGCAGCAAAACTACGTTGGCGATACTCTGAACTAGCGTTATTTAAACGAAATGGGACTAGCGACGCTTCAAGCACGGTATCCTGAATAAACTTATCGTCCTCCAAGCCTCCATTCTCCTTATTCCTTATGTATGTGTATGTAAAAGTAGCCTGTGCCGAAATTCTATCCTTGTAGTAACTCCCAAAAACCGATACAACATTATTCCTGGTGAGCTGATTCTCATACATCCCCTTTGTATTGTAGTAATCGTAATGGATGCCTAGATTTAAGTACCTATTAACATTCTGTGTGTGGAGAACCTTCAGAATTTGGTCGGCCTCCTTCTTCTTACCTCCTGTTGAGTATTCTAATACGGTATGCGGACTCTTAACATTATACTGTTCACCAGATATTGTTTGATGTAAATAAACGCTATAGCCCCTTGAAAACAGGAAGGGATAATCAAAATTACGTTCAAAAAAGTGGTCCGTTTGTATAGGAGCCCCTAAATTCCCAAGGTAAGTTTGCGTGATAAAGCTTTTTTGATTAGGCTCAACCAAGTGCGATAGGAAAACAACCGTATCGAAAGCCATTTGCTCCTCTAAATCGAAAGTTTTTGAGTTCAACCGCCACGAATACGAAGCCTTGGTTTTATTGACAGGATTCAGGATGTCCACAATGTTGATACCTTTAGCAACGGTATCGGCACTTTTGGAGCCTTTGTCAATTTTAAAGTCAGAGAATGCGTCTTTATCCTTTTTATTTAGGGTATCGGAAACCAATGTCAAATTCTTAACCTCCTGTGCAAATGTATTAACCCCAAAAAGGGTAGCACATATCAAAAGAAAAGATGCACCAATATGTATAATGTTTAACTTCATACGGGGTGCAAATATAGTAATTTGATTTTAGATATGGGCAAAACACCCCTAACAACCCTGAAAATCAAAGCTAATGTATCTAAAAATGAGGAGTAAACTAAAAGGTGGCAGGAGTAAAGAGAGTGTTTCATTCTCTTTTAAACTCTCAATTGTAGCGACACCTTTGCAGACATTAAGTTAATGACATAAGATGCAAAGAAACCGTTTGCATGTGAATGGAAATTAATCTGATTTTATCCTTTATGCTTTTTTTACAAATTCTGATTTCAGGTACATCGCACCAATGCCCTCAATTTTGCAGGAAATATTATGGCCATCGCTGCTATCTACTAATCGTATGTTTCGCACTTTAGTACCTGTTTTAATACCCGAAGGGGAACCTTTTACTTTTAAATCTTTGACAACGGTAACGGAATCGCCATCGTTTAAAACATTTCCGTTAGAATCTACAACCTTGTTCATCTGGATTTCTTCCTCCAGATCTGCAGGATCCCACTCATAGGAACAATCGGGGCAAATCCATAAGTTCATGTCCTGATATGTGTTTTCCGAATTACATTTTGGGCATTTGGGTTCGTTAGCCATATTTATTGTTGTTTGTTGTATTATTAGTGCAAAAGTAATGTTTTTGTTTTTATGTAAAACGGCTCAGGCGAACCTGAGCCGGATGTAATCTTTGGTATCAGTATTAAACTACAACTACTTCTTCTCCTGAAGAGTTATAACTGTTTTCATACTTTGTGACATCGGTATCGACATGTTTTGCTGACCCGATACGGATATGGACATATCAATACCAGTCTCAAACTCAATGTACGAAACAACCGAGCTGTTCGAATCGAACAATCCAAACCCTTTATTTTTACCTGTTCCTTCAACAAACATCTGCATGCCCATTTGTTCGCCTTTTCCTTCTACGTTTAGGGTTGCCTCAAACTCAATTCTGTAGAATGGTTTGCCATCCTTGGCTTCAACCCCTGCATAGGTGTATTTAAAGTCGGAGTTTGTAGTTGTTTCGAAAGGATTAGCGCTCGACCTAGCATTGGTTTCAGTGCTTACGTTACTCCAAGTTTCACCAACCTTAACTTTTTTGCCAGGCAATTGAAGGTACATCCAGTTTTGCTTTGAAGACTCAGATAACCCCGGAATTGATGCAGTATCGAGAACTGTCCTTGAAATTAGTTTACCTTCCTTAGTGTACGCAACACGACTTCGCTCGTTAATATTATCGAACTTAAGTGTGGTATCCTTACCCATTGCTACATTACGCATGGTCATATCTTTCAGTACCTCAAGAACTGTAATGTCACCATTTTCTGCAACGTTCTCAACAAATATCTCCGCATTAATGCTGATGTCCATCAAAATCTTTATCTCATTAGGCCCCATAGTTTGGGTAATGGTATTGGAAAGTTTTGTATTCTGCACAAAAGTTTTACCTTTTGCAAAATTGTACAGTAATGTTGCCTCTTGAGAAAATGATAACCCGCTAAATGCAACAAGCGCTAAAAGTAGTAGCGATTTAAGATTGTTAATTTTCATTGATTTGTAATGTTATGTTTGTATTAGGGTTTATTTATGGTATAGTACCTATTCTCGTTAACAATTCTCCATGCTGTTCTAAAAACAAGTTTGGTAGTTTTTTCTGCTTTAGCATGGTCAACCTTGTCAGGATTATCCCTTACAGTATGGTAATCACCATGTGTACCTGTAAAGAAAAAGATTGACGAGATGTTATTTTTGAAAAAGTTTGCATGATCGCTAGCACCAAAGAATTCGTTACCAGAATCGATGATATTTAATCCAACAAAATTATTTTCTTCCTTAATAATTGTGTTGAGCTCTGGATTAAATTTCTCGCCGAGTATCTGTAATGAGTCACCATTCCTACTTATCATATCAAGGTTGAGCATGGCAACAGTTTTAGCGAGAGGGATAAGAGGTTTTTGAGTATAGTACTCAGAGCCGTATAATCCCTTTTCCTCCCCAGCAAAAAGAATGAAAAGAATACTCCTCTTAGTTTTCTTTGACACTGAAAAAGCCTTTGCCAAAGCCATTACCCCTGCTGTGCCAGATGCATTATCATCAGCACCGTTAAAGATATAATCCTCATCGGTTTTATGCTTTTCATTATATCCAACATGGTCGTAATGCGCTCCAATAACTAAAACCTCATCCTTAAGTTTTGAGTCACTACCTTTGATTAACCCAACTACATTTTTAGCAGTAAAGTGCTTGATATCAAGTTTAGTCTTAACATTACTCGAAACCTCGGAAAGTTCGAACGAAAAAGGCTTAAGCTCTGTATCAATTTTTTTTTGAATGTGTTTTAACGAATCAACACCTCCAAGCAAAAAGTTGATAACATTCTCCCCAACTTGAATGCAAGGTATAGAAACCTCCTGGGAATAAAGCGTTATTTGTGGTGTAATACTACCCTTAAACTTTGATAAACTTGGCCACGAGTACCCTTGAGGATTTAGCGTTACGTGATTTAATGGATCCGTAACAACCATAATGGCTACAGCCCCTCTACT
>JAEXVC010000182.1 GCA_023406715.1 Bacteroidota bacterium
GTTATAAAAACCAATAAAAAAGGCTATACTGGCAAAAAAAGTTGTTAAAAAACTTGCATTTATTGATATATAGGCTAATTTTGTCTTTGATTGTCAACTAACTATTTCTAACCCTAAAAATTATCAATTATGAACAAAGCTCAATTGATTGACGCTATTGCTGCAGAAGAAAAATTAACTAAAGCTGACGCTAAGAAAGCATTAGACGCTTTCGTAAAAGCAACTGGTACTGCACTTAAAAAAGGTGACAGAGTTGCTCTTGTAGGTTTTGGTTCTTTCGCAGTTGCTAAAAGAAACGCTAGAACTGGCCGTAACCCACAAACTGGAAAGCCAATCAACATTAAGGCTAAGAAAGTTGTAAAATTCAAAGCTGGTAGCGAATTGAACGGTAAAGTTCAATAAGGAATTTTATTTTCTCTTCAGGAGAACCCCGTTGGTTCTCCTTTTTTTTTTAATATAAACTCCTACTCCAATGAATGATGTAGATGTACGATACATCCAGGACACCAAAATACGTCAATCGTTCATAAATCATCTCTCTGAACTTGTACTTGAACGTCGGTTGGAACTTTTTAAAAAAGTGCTGAGTAACCGAACCCGCTATATTACTGTTGTCCTTGAGGATATTTTTCAGGCTCAAAATGCCAGCGCTGTTCTAAGAACCTGCGATTGCCTTGGAATACAAGATGTTCACGTTATTGAAAGCAGATACTCCTTTAATATCAATAGCGAGGTTGACATGAGTGCATCAAAATGGCTTAATATATATAGGTATAATGCTCCAAAGTACACCTCCGAGCAAGCTATTCTTAGTTTGAAGGAAAAAGGGTACAGAATTGTAGCCACCACTCCGCACGATAACGACAAATTCATCAACGATTTTGATATCAACAAAGGCAAATTCGCCCTAGTTTTTGGAACAGAGTTAACAGGATTAACTAAAGGCGCAATGAATCTGGCCGATGAGTATGTGAAAATTCCAATGTATGGGTTCATTGAAAGTTATAACATCTCAGTGTCGGCAGCACTATCGCTTTATGAGTTGGTTCATAAGCTCAAAAATTCAAACATCGATTACGCCATACCTACCGAAGAAGCCGAAATAATTCTTCTTGCTTGGTTAAAGAAAACAGTAAAGAATTGTCATCTAGTAGAAAAAAGATTTTTAGACGAATACTACAAATAAAAATCTATTTTTGTAATTAAGTAAGTTTTTACTTAAATTCGATGAAAATTCAAGGGCTATGAATTGCATACTTATTGATGATGACGAAATGTCGAGAAGGGTTGTGGAGGAATACGCCACAAAGGTTGAGTTCCTTAACCTAATCCACTCATTCCCAAACGCTGTTGATGCGCTAAACTACCTAAAGAATACCCCCGACAGCATACAGCTGATTTTTCTTGATGTAGAAATGCCAGAAATGACTGGTATGGATTTTCTTGAGGTAAACCAAAGCAATCCGCAAGTAATAATAATATCATCAAAAGAAAAGTACGCATTAAAGGCAATTGAGCATAGCGTAACAGACTATCTTCTTAAGCCAATTACCTTTCCAAGGTTTTTTAAAGCGGTTAGCAAGGTATACGAAAAAATCAACCACCAACGCTCACCGATGGACGAGGAGAAGGAAATCTTCATAAAGAAAAATAACTCCTTAATCAGAGTTAAGTATACCGACATTCTTTGGATTGAAGCCCTTGAAAATTACATTGTTATAAACACTGTCAACGATAGATTCACCATTCACCTAACAATGAAATCCATTGAAAATCAACTTCCTATAGTTCGATTCAAGCGGGTTCATCGTTCATTTATAGTTAATTTGAGTAGGATTGATAGTATTGAGGATAACGCAATAGCAATTAAGGCTAGCGATGGTAAAAAAGTAATTCCAATTGGAAAATCGTATCGAGATAAATTGCTAAGCGAAATTAACTTAATTAATAAATAGGTATTAAATATGCTAAGTAAGAGGCAACTATTCCTAAACCACGTTGCCCAAACATCTGATTCCCCCCTTATGCTTGAAGTGGAAAGAGCCGAGGGGGTTTATCTTTTTGGGCCAAATGGTGAAAAACATTTCGATTTGATATCTGGGGTTTCCGTTAGTAATGTGGGACATAGCCATCCAAAGGTTGTTGATGCGGTTAAACAGCAGGTCGATAAGTATATGCACCTTATGGTGTATGGCGAGTTCATCCAAAATCCTCAGGTGCAGTTAGCCACAAAACTTGCAAGTCTTTTACCAAAATCGTTAGAATCCGTTTACTTCTTAAATTCAGGAAGCGAAGCTATTGAGGGGGCAATGAAACTGGCCAAACGATATACTGGAAGAACAGAAATTATCTCGTTCAAGAATGCATACCACGGAAGTACACAGGGCTCGTTAAGTATTATGGGTGGTGAGGTGTTCAAACAGGCCTTCAGGCCTTTATTGCCAGATGTTCGTCATTTGGAATACAACAGTATTGAGCAATTAAGCCAAATCACAAATAAAACTGCTTGCGTTATTGTTGAACCAATACAGGGTGAAGCAGGCGTTGTTCTTCCAAAGGATAATTATCTGCATCAACTTAGGGAACGTTGTACAAAAGTTGGTGCATTGCTGGTTTTCGACGAAATTCAAACAGGTCTTGGCCGAACAGGAAAAATGTTCGCTTTTGAGAATTTTAGTGTCACTCCCGATATTCTTGTCCTCGCAAAAGCGCTTGGAGGTGGAATGCCATTGGGCGCATTTATTGCATCCAAAAAGATTATGTGGAGCCTAACCAACAACCCTGTTCTTGGACATATTACCACTTTTGGAGGTCATCCAGTATCTTGTACAGCAGCATTGGCATCAATTAATGTGATTATAGACGAAAACCTAATTGACACCGTTAGTAAGAAGGAGAAAATCTTCAGGGAAATTTTGGAAAAGCATCCATTGGTAAAAGAAGTTCGCTCCAAAGGATTGTTAATGGCAGTGGAATTGGGCAGTTTCGATAAAATGATAAAACTTGTGAAGTTTGGAGTAGAAAAAGGATTTATTACGGACTGGTTTTTGTTCTGTGATACTTCGTTCAGGATATCGCCACCATTAACAATAACCGAGGAGGATTGTCGATTGGCTGCAGAGTTGATTATTAAAGGGCTGGATGAGATTAATGAGTAATTGGTAATTTAGAATTAAGAGACTGAATGTTATGAGTTTGAAGAGATTGGTTTTAGTTTTTGGATATTCATTGTTGTTTTCAGGATTATTTGCTCAAAATAGTCCTGACAATTCATTAGCTAAGCAGGAGGAAATTTTGTCATCGTTGCTTAAATCAATAGTGAAGGAGACAAGTTTTTCGGTAAAAGATTCGTTGAACACTCAATTCAAAAAAACTTTTGAGCAAACGCTGCTGATGAACGGCTCAATGAATTACCCTTTCGACTCGCTAAAAAGCATAGGCAAATTAACATCTAACGATAAAAAGATAAGAGTAATCACCTGGAATTTACCACAATCGGCAGGACTACATCAATACTTTGGATTTATTCAAGTTAGAAAAAACGACGGAAGCATTACTCTGCATAGTTTAATCGATAGCAGAAAAAATGTAAAAGACCCCAATAACGAAAGGTTAAATCCAGAGAAATGGCTAGCAGGACTTTACTACCAAATAGCCGATATTAGCATCAACTCACAAACTCACTATATTTTACTCGGCTTCGATTTTAATAATCTTTTCACATCAAAAAAGATTATTGAGGTTCTATCGCTCGATAGCAATGAAAATCCTGTTTTTGGATTGCCTGTTTTCAATATTGATAACAAGATGATGCTATCGCGAATTGTTTTTGAGTTCTCAGCAAGAGCCGTTTTCACCCTAAGGTATATTGCCGAACAGCAAATGATTATTTTCGACCATCTCTCCCCTGCTAAACCTGAGTATCTGGGCGATTTTCAATTCTACGGGCCCGACTCCTCGTTCGATGGATTTAAACTGGAGAATGGGAAATGGATTTATGTTCGCGATTTAGATTTGCGAAATCCACGCCGTGAAAGACCCAAGCCTGTTGATGCTCCTGTGGAGATAAAAGAACCCAGTTTCATCTATAAACCTTCTGGAGGAAAATCACTCTAACCTTTAGTTTTAGGTAAATTATTGCCAAATTTGTAGTTCACTGCAAACAATAAATATTTGCAGTAAAGTTTTGTATTACATACCTTTAATAATATAACGATGAATATAAAAACAATGATTTTGCTTACAGCAACTGCTGCTGGATTAACCTTAACCAGCTGTAAAACCGAGAAGGAAGCAACTCCTTTTAAGTGGCAAGTGGACCAATTTGCCGATGTTCGTATTATGCGCTATCAAATCCCAGAATTTGATTCGCTTACCCCAAACCAAAAAGTTCTTGTTTACTACCTTAGTGAGGCTGCTAAATGTGGACGCGATATTATTTGGGACCAAAACTACAAGTACAACTTGACTGTACGCTCAGTGCTCGAAAGCATTTACAATGGATACACAGGCGATAGAAATAACGCCAGCTGGGAACAGTTTATGGTTTATACAAAACGTGTATGGTTCTCAAACGGTATTCATCATCACTACTCAAACGATAAATTTATTCCAGAATTTACCCAGGAGTACTTTGCTGAACTGGTAAAAAACACTCCTGCCGATAAATTCAACACCACATTGGGTTCAACCGATGAGATTATTGAAAACCTCACTCCTATCCTATTCGACCCAAATATTGCAACAAAACGCGTTAATCAGGATGCAGGTGTTGATATGGTTGCAGCATCGGCTTGCAATTACTACGAGGGCGTAACTCAAAAAGAGGTAGAGGATTTCTACTCAAAAATGATGAATCCAAAGGATAGCACACCAATTTCATATGGACTAAACTCAAAATTAGTTAAGGAAAACGGAAAAGTGGTTGAGAAAGTTTGGAAGATTGATGGAATGTACGGTACAGCTATTGCTAAAATTGTTTACTGGTTGGAGAAAGCTGCAACTGTTGCTGAGAATGAGCATCAACGTAACATTATCAACACACTTATTGAGTACTACAAAAGTGGCGATTTGAAGAAATTCGATGAGTACAATGTACTTTGGGTTAGTGACGTTAACTCACACATTGACTTTGTGAACGGCTTTATTGAGAACTACGGCGACCCAATGGGATACAAATCGAGCTGGGAGGCTGTGGTTAACTTTAAGAACCTTGAGGCAACCCGTCGCACTACCATAATTGGCGATAATGCACAGTGGTTCGAGGACAACTCTCCTATTGATGAGCAGTTCAAGAAAAAAGAGGTAAAAGGTGTTAGCGCAAAGGTTATTACTGTTGCACAGCTTGGTGGCGATTGCTACCCAACAACTCCTATTGGAATTAACCTTCCAAATGCCGATTGGATTCGTAAATATCACGGTTCAAAATCGGTTACAATGGATAATATCACCTACGCTTATGACCAGGCTGCTCAGGGTAACGGTTTTATGGAAGAATTTGCTTGGTCGCCAGAGGAGATTGAACTAAGCAAGCAGCACGGTTCACTTGCAGGTAACCTCCACACCGATTTACACGAGTGCTTAGGTCATGGCTCGGGTCAATTGGCCGAAGGTGTAAAAGGCGATGAACTTAAGAACTACGGCTCACCACTAGAAGAAGCACGTGCCGATTTATTCGCCCTTTACTATATGATGGACCAAAAGATGGTTGAGATTGGCATTATGCCTTCGTTAGAAGTTGCTAAAGCAGAATACAATAACTATATCCGCAATGGTTTAATGACTCAACTTACCAGAATTGAGTTTGGTAAAACCATTGAGCAGGCACATATGCGTAACCGCCAGTTAATTGCTAGCTGGTGCTACGAAAATGGCAAAGCGGAGAATGTAATTGAGAAGAAAACTCGCGATGGCAAAACTTACTTTGTAATTAACGATTACGCTAAACTTCGCAACCTATTTGGAACTTTGCTAAAAGAAATCCAAAGAATCAAATCGACAGGCGATTACGAGGCTGGTAAAAAGATGGTTGAAACCTATGCAGTTCAAATCAACCCTGAATTACACCGCGAAGTTCTAGACCGTTTCAACAAGCTAAAACTTGCCCCTTACGGTGGATTTATGAACCCAGAACTTGTTCCAGTAATGGAAGGCGATAAAATTGTTAATGTTAAGGTTGAGTATCCTGAAAACTACATTCAGCAGATGCTTGATTATTCAAACAACTACGGTTTCTTACCTTTGATTAACTAATTTTTTGAATATTCTACGCTAATAAAGGTCGATACTTAATTGTATCGACCTTTTTACTTATCATTGTATTCTAATTTTTACTACCTTTAATCGTCCAACTAATCAGTAAATGCTCGAATCAATCAACATAGAATTCCGCACCTTTATATTTATTGTTGAGTTCAATACTGAATTTGCGCATAGCATTATTGAGGGAATTGATATCCCAAAGCGAACAACGGTGAGGAGTTTCCCTTCGGGCGAAAAGTTTATTCAGCATCTATCGACCCTAAAGTTCAGAAGAAACGATTTGGTTATTGTATTCCTAGGCTACAACTTTTTGGATGATTACAACCATTCATTGATGAATGGAATTGAAATTCTCGAGTCAATCAAGCATATCAACTCCAAAATTGAAGTCGTGATGATGGCTGGCGAGGGCGAAAAGGAATACGGTGCTTACGTTATGAAACTTGGTGCTCACGCATTTATTCCCAAGGACGACAACATTGCAATCCGAGCCAATAACATAATAATGCGTCTTTGCGGCAATAGAAATATCAACTCAAAGAAACGATTGCTGAAAATCACTTTTATTATTTGGCTTATCACCCTCGTAGCATTAATTATTTCGTTGATAGTTAATTTCTAGTTCTCTGCCAACTTATCTTAAAAGAATGACCATTTGGCAGAATCTGTCACACATATACACTTATTTAAAGCATTGATTTACAATAACTTAAATTAATACACATCCATTCAATGTCAGTCATTGGTAAATGGCACTCTGTTTGACAAGTAGCCAATGCCATAACTATGTTTAACCATAAAATTATATACTATGCAAACAGGAAAAATTAATGTTACTACCGAGAACATTTTTCCCATTATCAAGAAATTTCTTTACTCCGACCACGAGATTTTCCTTCGTGAGTTAATATCCAACGCAGTTGATGCAACTCAAAAACTTAAAACGTTAGCATCGGTTGGTGAGTTTAAGGGCGAAATTGGCGATACCACCATTCGTGTGAAACTCGACTCAAAAACAGGAACCCTAACAATCTCCGATAGCGGAATTGGTATGACTGCCGACGAAATTGAGAAATACATAAATCAAATTGCATTCTCAGGCGCTGAGGAATTTTTAGAAAAGTATAAAAATCAGGCAAACGGCATTATTGGTCACTTTGGTTTGGGATTCTACTCATCGTTTATGGTAAGCGATAAGGTTGAAATTATCACCCGCTCATGGAAGGACGATGCAAAAGCGGTAAAATGGTCGTGCAACGGTTCGCCCGATTACAATATTGAGGATATTGAGAAGGAAAACAGAGGAACTGATATTATCCTTTATATAAACGAAGAATCCAAGGAATTCCTTGAGGATTCCAGAATCGACGGACTTCTTAAAAAGTACTGCCGTTACCTACCCGTTTCAATTGCATTTGGTACCATTAAGGAGTGGAAGGATGGCAAAGAGGTTGAAACTGGCAAGGACAAAATTATCAACGACACAAATCCCCTTTGGACACGAAAACCAGTTGATTTGAAGGATGAAGATTACCAAAACTTCTACCATGAGTTATATCCTGTTGCCGAAGAACCACTTTTCAACATTCACCTAAATGTTGATTATCCTTTCAACCTAACAGGTGTACTATACTTCCCAAGGATTAAGACCAACTTTGATATTCAGAAAAACAAAATTCAGCTATACTGCAACCAGGTTTACGTAACCGATTCGGTTGAAGGTATTGTACCTGAGTTCCTAACACTACTTCACGGGGTTATCGATTCTCCAGACATTCCACTAAACGTATCGCGCAGCTATCTGCAAAGCGATTCAAACGTTAAGAAAATTTCGAGCCATATCACCAAGAAAGTAGCCGATAGGCTTCAGGAGATTTTCAAGAACGAACGTGAGCAGTTCGAGAAAAAATGGGACGACCTAAAACTTTTCATCACCTATGGTATGATTTCCGATGAGAAGTTCTACGAACGTGCCGAAAAGTTTGCATTACTCAAGAATGTTGATGGCAAATACTTCACCTTTGAGGAGTACGAGAAACTTATCAAGGAAAATCAAACCGACAAGAACAAAACCCTTATCTACCTATACACAACCAATAAGGTTGACCAGCACAGCTACATCGAGGAGGCAAAGAGCCGTGGCTACGATGTGTTGATGATGGATGGCCAGTTGGACCCACACTTAATTAACGCATTGGAATCAAAATTCAAGGATTCGCGTTTTGCCCGCGTTGACTCCGATGTTATTGAGAAAATCATTGTAAAGGAGGATAGAAAAGAGGTTGCACTTACCTCTGACGAGCAAAACGATTTACGCGCTGTGTTTGAAGGTGCTGTAAAGAGCGAAGACCATTACTGGATTTCGTTCGAGGATTTGGGCGAGAACGCAAGCCCAGTGGTAATTACACACTCCGAGTTCATGCGTCGTATGAAAGATATGGCTGCAATGAGTCCAACAGCTGGAATGTACGGAAATCTTCCAGATAGTCACAATATGGTTGTAAACGTATCGCACCCGCTGGTTAAATCGGTTATTGCAAGCAAATCGGAATCGTTGGGAAGTAAACTGGATGAACTCGATAAGAACATCAAGCCTTTAAAAGAAAAGGCTGATGAACTTCACAAATCCAGAAAGGATAAGAAAGACGAGGAAATTCCACAAGCCGACAAGGATGCTCTTGCTGAAACAGAAAAGCAACTCGATAAATTTGAGGACGAACGCAGAAATCTACTCAAAGGTTTTGGTGGAGACCAAAAACTGGTAAAACAACTTATCGACCTTGCTCTACTTGCCAACAATATGCTAAAAGGTGAAGACCTAAGCAGATTTGTAAAACGTAGTCTGGAACTAATTAAACCAGAATAATGCCATAACCGAAAGGTTACTTATTGAGAAACGACCCCGAATTGGGGTCGTTTTTGTTTACTCTCGAGTTTGGAATTGTGTTTAATTCTAACGAAGTTTGTTGCTTTCTGAAATACCCTGTTATGGAATACAACGCAAATCCCAATAGATACGACAATATGCTTTACCGCCGATGCGGTAAAAGCGGACTTCAACTTCCTGCACTATCGCTAGGTCTTTGGCATAATTTCGGAGGAGTTGATGATTTTAAGAATGGCAGAGCAATTGTCCGTAAAGCATTTGATGCAGGAATAACTCATTTTGATTTGGCCAACAACTATGGGCCACCTCCTGGGTCGGCCGAAGAAACTTTTGGAGAGATTCTGAGAAAAGACCTTCGCCCCTATCGCGATGAAATTATAATATCGACCAAAGCAGGTTACAATATGTGGCCAGGCCCTTACGGCGAGTGGGGCTCAAAAAAATATTTGGTAACAAGCCTTGACCAAAGCCTCAAACGAATGGGATTAGATTACGTGGATATCTTCTACTCGCATCGTCCCGACCCAAACACACCAATTGAGGAAACGATGGGAACTTTGGATTTAATGGTTCGTCAGGGAAAAGCACTATATGTTGGAATATCAAACTACTCGGCAGAGCAAAGTGAAATTGCCATTAAAACGCTGAAACAACTAGGAACGCCTTGCCTGATTCATCAGGCAAAATACTCTATGCTCGACAGGTGGGTTGAGAATGGATTGCTTAATGTTTTGGACAATAATGGTGTTGGTTGTATTGCCTTTTCGCCATTGGCGCAAGGACTTTTAACTAACCGATATTTAAATGGAATACCTGAAGATTCAAGAGCAGCAAAAGAACACGGGTTCCTCAAAGCAGACCAAATAACCAATGAACTTCTAAGCAAAATAACCCAACTTAATTCAATTGCTTTAAACAGGAACCAGACATTGGCCCAAATGGCCATTGCATGGTTGCTAAAAAGACCTCAACTCACATCGGTTCTTATTGGTGTTAGCAAGGAATCGCAACTGAACGATTGTCTGCTTTCACTAAAAAACACTCATTTTACAAACGATGAACTAAAAAGAATTGAAGAAATTCTTCAATAAAAAAAGAAAGAACTAGCCTTGATTCTGCATCATTTCAATATTTGATGTTTGAATCATTATTAAACTTACTCAAAATAGTTTAGTCTGATAAAGAGATTATTACCTTTGCAGTCGGATTAATTTAATTAATGTCTGAAATAAAACAATAATATAAACAGACAAATTGATCTACCCACACTTATCAATATTAAAGGCTTCTAGTTAATGTATGTTCAAAAAAATAAATCTTTAAAATATTTAAATCAATGAAAGTATTCTTAAACATCCTTCTTCTTTTTTGTTTTAGCCAAATTAGTGCCCAAACAATAATTATAAAAGATAAAGAAACTTCAAATCCTATTGAATTTGCAACTATTGTTTGCAGTATTACCAACACACAAGCCATAACCAATTCTTCAGGCCAAGCGGATATATCCGAATTCAAAAATTCGGAATGGATGGAAATTAGGATAATTGGTTACATAGTAAAAAGAACTACCTATCAAGAACTTATAACTGATAATTTTGAGATTTCTCTTAGTCCCTCAATATTCTCAATTGACCAAGTTGTTGTATCGGCCAACAGATGGGGACAAGCAAAAAGAGATGTTCCGGTAAAAATTACTACAACTAGACAAGCACAAATAGCATTCAACAACCCTCAAACAACTGCTGATTTGCTTGGTGCAACTGGCGATGTTTTTATCCAGAAAAGTCAGCAAGGTGGTGGTAGTCCAATGATTAGGGGTTTTGCCACCAATCGGTTACTTATAGTAGTTGATGGTGTTCGAATGAACAATGCCATTTTCCGTAGCGGAAACCTGCAAAACGTTATTTCGCTCGATGCTTTTGCTGTTGAAAAAACTGAAGTTGTTTTCGGGCCAAGTTCAGTAATCTATGGAAGCGATGCCATTGGTGGAGTTATGAATTTCTATTCACTCTCACCAAAAACATCAACCAATAACAAGTTTGATGTGAACGGAAACTTTGCATCGCGATATTCATCGGCAAATACTGAAAAAACTGGTCATGTAGATATCAACTTGGGCTGGAAAAAATGGGCATCGCTTACAAGTTTTACCTACACCAGTTATGGCGATGTTACAATGGGCAAAAATGGGCCTGAGGAATATTTGAGAAAAGAATATGTTAAGCGTGAGAATGGAATTGACACTGTTGTAAAAAATTCAAACTCAAGAATCCAGCAACCAACTGGTTACACACAAATCAACCTAATGCAAAAGATAGCCTACGTTCCTAATAATAACTGGAACATAAACTATGGCCTGCACTACTCCACCACATCGAACTACGACCGATACGACCGTTTGATTGCCTACAAAAATGGATTACCCCGTAGCGCAGAGTGGTACTATGGCCCACAGGTTTGGCTTATGAACAATGTCAACATTGAGAATACAGCAAGCAATACCCTTTACGATAAACTTACTGTAAATGCAGCGCATCAGTTATTCGAGGAAAGCCGAAACGATAGAAATTTTAAAGGGAGCACATTAAAGAGTAGGGTTGAAAATGTTCAAGCGCTTAACCTCAATCTCGATTTTAAAAAATCGATACAAGAAAAACAGACAATCTTTTATGGCCTAGAAGTTCTGTTCAATGATATTAAATCAACTGGAACCGATAAAAATATTACTACAGGAGTGAAAGTTGACGGACCTTCGCGTTATCCAAAATCGGAATGGTACTCCTATGCCGCTTACGTTACATACCACACAAAACTAGGCGAAAAGTTAGGTTTTCAAATTGGAACACGCTATAACCAGTATGTGTTAAATGCTCGATTCGATAATACTTTTTACCCATTCCCTTACTCAAAAGCCAATATAAACAAAGGTGCGCTTACAGGTTCTGCCGGATTAATTTACACACCATCAAATAGTTGGAAGTTGAATGCAAATCTATCCACAGGATTTCGCTCTCCTAATGTAGATGATTTAGGCAAAGTATTCGATTCTTCGCCTGGAACTGTTATAGTACCAAACCCAGACCTAGATGCTGAATATGCTTACAATGCTGAAGTTGGTGTCACAAAAACTTTAGGTGATTACTTCGAAATAGATGTGAATGCATTCTATACCCTTCTTAATAATGCAATGGTAAAACGCAACGACCTATTCAACGGACAAGATAGTATTATGTACGATGGTGAACTAAGCCAAGTTCAATCTATTCAAAATGCTGCTTACGCCAGAGTATGGGGAATTCAAGCCGATTTTGAGTTGATGTTAACCAAGCAACTGATGCTTTCGTCCAGATTTAACTATCAGAAAGGAACGGAGGAAATTGACAACGGTACCACAAGTCCTCTTCGCCACGCAACTCCTTGGTTTGGAGTTACAAAACTCACCTATTTTGGCAAAAAAATTAAGATGGAACTATTTGCTAACTTTAGCGGAGAGGTTTCATATGCAAATCTGGCTGAAGAAGAGCGAGGCAAACCCTACATCTATGCAATTGATTCAAACGGAAAACCTTACTCTCCAAGTTGGTACACCCTAAATTTCAGGTCGCAATACCAAATCAACAAAACATTAGCAATTTCGGGTGATGTTGAGAATATCACCAATCAACGCTATCGTCCATACTCATCTGGAATTGTTGCACCGGGGTTGAACTTTATTGTTGCTGTAAGAGCGAGGTTTTAGAAAATTTTAAATTCATAAATTTCAAAAAGTTGCGCTTTAACGTAAACTCTTACTATTTTTGCAGAAACAAATTCAGGTATGATTTACAAATTCAGAATGATTTCGGCGGATGATAAAGCGTTCCTCCGTGATTATGAGGTTGATTCAAATCAAACATTTCTTACATTCCACAATGCCATTCAGGATAACTTGGGTTTTGACCCAACCCAACTGGCATCGTTCTTCCTTGCCGATGAGCACTGGAATAAAGGAATGGAACTCACCCTGCTTGATATGCAGAATGAGGGTGATATGGCTGCAATCCCAATGGAATCGGTTAAGATTTGTGAGTTAATTAAGGATAGAAAGGAGCGCCTGCTTTACGTTTACGATATTTTTACCGACAATAGCCTATTTATTGAGTTACTCGATATTCTTGAGCCAGCAAAAGGTGTAAAGTATCCTATTTGCTCCGCATCGGTTGGTGAGCCTCCGGTTCAACTTGCCGACGATTCTGTGGCAATGCCTGCAGACGATTTTGAGGAGGAAAATGAGATTGATGATATCTTTGGCGAATTCGATCCCGATGAGTTTGGTGCTGAAGGATTTGATGGTGGTGATGAATAATCAATATAGATATTAGAAATCAGACAATAGACACCAGACAAAAAATGTCTGAGTTTGAAATCTTGTATCTAAAATCTGAAATCTTGTGTCTGAAAATCTAATATCTAACAATTACTTAATAGTACTTCTTGGCCCCACTGGTGTTGGAAAAACCGAACTCAGCATTTCGCTTTCCAACACGTTCAATGCCCCTATCATTTCATCGGATTCAAGGCAGTTTTTTAAGGAGATGAAAATTGGAACAGCAGTTCCTACAGATGACCAATTAAATTCGACCACACATCACTTTATTGGGCACAAGTCAGTTACTGAGCGCTATAGTTGCGGAATGTTTGAGATTGATGCCCTTAATCTACTAAACGATATATACAAAACTCACAACGCTGCAATGCTAGTTGGTGGCTCTGGATTATACATTGATGCACTTTGTAATGGCATTGACGATTTCCCAACTCCCGATGCAGAGCTCCGCCAATCGCTGCTTGAACAACTTAAAAACGATGGAATTGAAAGCCTACGTGCTCAACTAAAGCTGTTAGATCCAGAATACTACAACTCCGTTGACCTAAAAAATCCTCAACGGGTTTTAAAAGGACTCGAAGTGTGCCTGCAAACAGGAAAAACTTACACATCGTTCCTTACAAATCCGAATAAAAAAAGGCCTTTCCATATAATTAAGATTGGGTTAAATCGCGACAGGGATGAACTTTACAACCGAATCAACCTAAGGGTTGATGAGATGATTCAGCAAGGCTTGCTCGATGAGGCAAAACAACTATATCCACTTAAACACCTCAACGCATTAAACACAGTAGGCTACAGGGAACTTTTCGACTACTTTGACGGAAAACATAACCTCGAAACAGCCATTGAACTTATAAAACGCAACTCGCGCCGATACGCCAAGCGCCAACTAACATGGTGGGCAAGAGACAATGAAATTAAGTGGTTTCATCCAGAGCAGGAGGATGAGATAGTTTTGTTTCTGAAAGAGAGGATGAAAGAGTAAAAGGAAGTTAGAGGAAATTGTATTCTAACATTCACTCCTTTACCTTCATTCAATTCATTTAACATCGTCACCTTCCTCAAATCAACAACAATTTTATACCTTTAAGCCAAGTTTAAATCATACTAATATGGCCGAAGTAAAACCCAACTCCGAAATATTCATTGAGCTATTTTCTGAAATTGAGCAGAAACTAAAAACAATCTGCAACGATGAATTTCACAGTACCTTCTCTGACTTGCTCCGCAAAGCTAGAGGAATAAATGCCGTGGTAAATCAGTATGCATCGGATTTAAAGGAATTCGCCCAGCTTCGAAACGCCATAGTACACACTCGCCGCGAAAACTTTGTAATAGCAGAGCCACATAACGATGTAATCAAGGAGATCCGTCATATCCATTCACTTTTACATAACCCTCCAAAGGTTTCGTCGGTGATGATTAAGAATCCATACTACACATCGTCCGATGGCTCAATATTTGATTTGCTTACAACATTCTCCGAAAAAAACATTATGCGTTGCCCTGTTATCGATAAAGGCTCCGTAACCTGCTTGATAACTGCAAAAACAATATCGCGCTGGTTAACTAGCAAAAAGCAGAATAAGGTTGATATCAATGGTACTAAAATCTCCGAATTGGTTCCATTTACAGAGAAAACCGACTACAGCATAATTGGCGAAAATATCGACATAATCTCTCTTGTAGGAATGTTCAAAAACTCCATAAAGCGAGGTACCTACATCCAAGCAGTACTGGTCACCAAGAACGGTCAACCCAATAGTCCTTTGGTTGGAATTATAACGCCAAGTGATTTACCATTGATTATTGAAAGGATGAATCTTAGTTAGAGGGGATTGAGTAATTGAGAGATTAAGTAATTGAGAGAATAATACAAGAAAAACACTCCATCACTCCAATACTGCAACAATCCATTCCAAATCTACCCCAAATATCACCCACATTAAGGGCAATACTCCGTTTATTTGTATATCTAGTTAGTTTGCAATTAAACCGAAATCACTATTTTTAGCCTTTAAATTTTGAAATTATGGAGCAGCAAAAGAAGAAACGTGAGTTTCCGCATACCTATGTTATTATTTTTTCGCTTATAGTATTTGCCGCATTGCTTACCTGGTTTGTTCCGGGTGGAGAATTTGCCCGCGAGGTTAAAAATATCAACGGAATTGACCGGAGCGTAATTGTTCCGGGCTCATTCCACGAGGTTGATAATAGCCCACAAACTTGGCAGGTGTTCACATCCATTTTCCAAGGAATGAAACGCACCTACGATATCATTTTCTACATACTTATGATTGGTGGCGCATTCTGGCTACTCAACGAGAGTAAAGCATTGGATGTAGCAATTTTCTCGTTCCTCAACTTTACAAAACGGATAGAAAGGTTTAAGCCATTAAAACTCATAGGTGTAAACAACCTAGTAATTGTGCTCATTATGATTTGCTTCAGTTTCTTCGGAGCCGTAATTGGTATGAGCGAGGAAACAATAGCCTTTGTGGTAATTTTTGTCCCGTTGGCAATTAGTATGGGCTACGATTCAATTGTTGGAGTTAGTCTTTGCTTTTTGGGAGCAGGACTTGGTTTTGCAAGCGCACTGCTGAATCCATTCACAATTGGTATTGCACAGGGACTTTCGGGTGTTCAACTTTTTTCTGGTATCGAATACAGATTTATTATTTGGCTAGTAATAAACTCTGTTGGAATTGGTTACGTATTATGGTATGCCAATAGGATTAAAAAGAATCCAAAACTATCGCCTGTTTACGAGATTGATGAGTACTGGCGACACAAAGCAGCCCACGAGGAAAACGGCACTAAAACCAAGGCTGGGAAAAGCGCATGGGGAGTTTTTGTAGGATTAACAATTGTATTTGCCATTTTCTCATACTTCTACCCTATTAGCCATTTGGTTATTGGACAAAGTACAGTTTCTGCACCAATCATTCCAATTGCCACAGGAATTTGGATTTTAGTTGGAATACTTGCAATGCGTCATTCGGTTCAACTTTTCATTGTTAACATACTTCTTTTCACAATCATGTTCCTCATTGTTGGAGTTATGGGATACGGCTGGTATATCAAGGAGATTGCTACACTCTTCCTTGTTATGGGATTACTTGCAGGAATAGCATTTGGCAAAAATGCAAACCAATTAGCCCGATTATTCATTGAGGGGGCAAAAGACATTATGTCAGCTGCGCTTGTAGTTGGTTTGGCCAGTGGAATTGTTGTAATTCTAGAAGAAGGCAGGATTATTGATTCTCTGCTTAACTACTCGGCCGAGGCGATGAAAGGCTACGGAACTGTTACCTCAGTTGCAATTATGTATGTTTTCTACATTCTACTCAACTTTATTATCGCATCGGGTTCCGCAAAAGCAGCTCTAACAATACCCTTAATGTCTCAATTCTCCGATTTAATTGGAATTAGCCGCCAAGCAACAGTTACGATTTATCAACTAGGTGGTGGATTTTCAAACCTAATTACCCCTACATCTGGCGTAATGGTTGGCGTGTTAAGCATCGCCAGGGTACCTTACAACAAATGGTTCCGTTGGTTTTTACCGTTAATGATAATTCTGATTATTGTTGGATTTTTACTATTGCTTCCAACTTTGTTTATGCCGCTTAGCGGATTTTAAATAGATTGCAAAAATAAATTCTACTCCAAGTGAGAAATCGCTTGGAGTTTTTTTATCTTTAAGAAAGATTAAAAATGATTTTCCAAAATGAAAAAATTAGCACTGCTATACATCGTTTTACTAATAATAACTGGTTGTGAAAAGAAACTAGATGACCAAATTATTGATAACTTACCAATAGATACTTCTTTCTGTGACAATTTCCCACTAGAAAACTCAACACTAAAAGACAGTGTAGATTATGCCATTATCAACTCTGTTTTGGAATGCTTTTATACAAATGAAGATTCTATCCACTTTAAACAATCAACAAATTATGGCGTAGGAATTGAAAACATTGAAATGACCCTATCATATAGAAATATTGATTTTGATTCATCCTTATTATCTGATTACGAAACGAAAAATACTAATAGTTACATCCTTACCGATAGTCTACTGAGTAAATCCGTAACGCTTATTAGTCAACAAGAATTAACCTGCATTTTTAACTTTGAAGAAGCAGGTTGGGAAAAATACTACGAAAAATACCCTAAATCGGGAGGGTTTCTATCTTTTTTTCGTCCGGGGATAAATATGCAAGGGAATAAAGCAATAGTTGAATACGGACATTTCATAAATTACCTTGGAGCAATGGGATTTATTGTAGTGCTCGAAAAAACAAACAACAATTGGAATATTACTCATAGAATAAACACTTGGATTTCTAAATAACTTTTCATTAGTTTTGAAACTCTAATTCTTAAAAAAAACATATTTAAAACATTTGATATCCCTCCGCTTTTTCCTACTTATTCAGATACCATCATTATAAATCAAAAAAATCTGTTAGTTTTGTTGTGAACCTTAAACTAACTATCAATGAAAAAGTTTTTCATTTTGGTTTCATTAACAATCCTAACCTTTGGATTGCTTGCTCAGGAAGCAGATAACAAAAAAGCCGATAAAGTTAAAACAGGATGGAACGTTGGCGGATTACCAGTTGTTGCTTACGATACCGACTTAGGTTTTGAGTATGGTGCGCTAGTTAACCTCTTCAACTACGGCGATGGCTCCATATACCCAAAATATCGACATAATATTTATGCTGAAGTGTCGCGCTATACTAAAGGGAGTGGAATTAATAGATTATTCTACGACTCAAAGTATCTTATTCCTGGCTTACGCATAACATCAGACTTGGCTTACTTAACCGATAAAACCTACGATTTCTATGGTTTTAATGGTTACGAATCCGTTTTCAATATGGATTGGGCTGACGATGAAGCAGATGATTACCGCAGCCGAGCATTCTACAAATATGACCGAAAATTAACTCGGTTCACCACCGACTTACAAGGGAAATTAAAAGATGAACGTTTTGGCTGGGTTGCTGGAGTTGGTCTTTATAATTTTCAGGTTGACACAGTTGATATTGATAAACTGAATAAAGGTAAGTCGGCCGACGAGGAACTTCCATACGTCCAAGGAGGTCTATATCAACGATATGTTGATTGGGGAATAATTGATGCAGATGAAAAAGATGGCGGCTTTGCTACCTACCTTAAAGTTGGGGCAGTTTTTGATACACGTGATAACGAACCAAACCCAATGAAAGGAATTTGGACTGAAGCAGTTTTAACTTATGCACCATCGTTCCTAGGAATTGGAAAAGAGTTTGAGCATGCAAAATTATCAATTACGCATCGCCAGTATTTTACTATCGTACCCGAACGGTTATCGTTTGTGTATCGTTTGGGATATCAAGGAACTCTTTTCGGAACTTGTCCATTCTACCTTCAACCAAATATGACCACACTATTTCTACGTGGAGCTACCAGCGAAGGACTTGGTGGTGCAAAGAACCTGCGCGGTATAATCCGTAACCGAGTAGTGGGCGATGGAATTGCGTACGGCAACATTGAACTCCGCTGGAAATTTGTGAAGTTTTACTTTATCAAGCAAAATTTCTACCTATCGCTAAACACCTTTATTGATGGTGGCCAAGTTGTTCAACCAATAAAATTCAACAAAACTTTCGCAGAGGCTGGCTATAATGAGGCCGATTACTTTAGCGATGATAAAGAAACTCTTCACGCCAGTTGGGGCGCAGGTTTAAGAATAGTAATGAACCAAAATTTTATAATTGCAGTTGAC
Source organism: Bacteroidota bacterium (assembly GCA_023406715.1). Classification (GTDB taxonomy): domain Bacteria; phylum Bacteroidota; class Bacteroidia; order Bacteroidales; family Tenuifilaceae; genus SB25. Next base: position 19,297 of record JAEXVC010000182.1, read on the forward strand.
CACGGTAGAGCATTCAAAAAAGAAGATGGAGTTGCTGGAACCTACATTGGATTAAACTTCTTGTTCTAATATTTGTTTACAATACTATAAAAGCAACAACTAACCGTTGTTGCTTTTTATCTTATTAAAACCATTCTGCCATGAAAATAACCGCCGAAACACCAGAGGAATATCTTTCAAAAATCAGTGATGAACAAAGAGAGCCTGTTCAGAAACTCAGAAAGGTTATAAAAGATAATATACCCCTAGGTTTTGAAGAAACAATAAACTATGGAATGATTGGATTTATTGTTCCTTATTCTTTATATCCCAAAGGTTATGATTGCAAACCTAAACAGCCACTCCCTTTTATTAATATTGCTGCACAAAAGAATCATATATCACTATACCATATGGGTTTATATGCAAGCCAAGAACTGCTTAATTGGTTTACTGAAGAATACCCTAAATACTCAAAAAGTAAACTCGATATGGGAAAGGGCTGCGTACGTTTTAAAAACAACCAAGAGATACCCTACGATTTGATAGGTCAATTGGCCCGGAAAGTATCAGTGAACGATTGGATTAAAACATACGAAAACTTACGAAATAAGTCGAAATGATGAAGAAACTAATTTTCGCCACTGCATTGCTATTCCTGTCGACATTGGCTTTCAGCCAAAATAGCAATACAAAATACGACAAAGTACTGGCAGACTCACTTGGTGCCGATGAATATGGAATGCGTTCCTATATCCTCGTTATTCTAAAAACAGGCCCTACCAAAATTGAAAATAAGGATACATTAAATCTCCTTTTCAAAGGACATATGGATAATATTTCTCGACTAGCAAATGAAGGGAAACTTGTAATTGCAGGCCCTTTTGGCAAAAACGACAATCAATTCCGAGGAATTTTCATTCTAAAAGCCAAAGATATAGAGGAAGCCAAAGAAAAGGTAAACACCGACCCAACCGTTAAGAGGGGAATCTTTGATGTGGACTTTTATAACTGGTATGGCTCAGCGGCACTACCTATCTATCTCAAAACACACGAGAAGATAGAGGTAAAAAAGCCATAAGGGATTTCTCCCTTATGGTATTAAGAACACAACTGAATCGCCAATACTCCTAACATTACAATCATCTAAAACTGCTGGCGAAAGAACATCGGTTTCCGACTCATCGGCTATTGCTTTCCCTTTAATAAGTATACATACTGAACCTTCGAGCCTTTGCTTATCGTCTTCGGAAATTTTCACAACCTTTCCGTTTTTAATTGTTGCCCTTAACTTTTTGGCAGAGTAATCGGAGTAAGGTTTTACGTCGCCAAGCAATTCAGATGAAATATGTGCAGCAGCCAGAAAATCAAACAAGTTTCTGAACGATTTATTTACCGAAATTAGACTATCAATCACATTATGGTTAATCTTCAATACACTTAATGGTGTTTCAGCAATAACTGTGTGCCGCCTCAATCCACCCGTCAAAAACTCATATGCACCAATGCTATCGGTTGTTTCTCGAACACCAATCAACCTATCACCCTTTAATGCTCTAGCACTTCCGTTTAATACTATATAAATACCATCGAAGGTCGCACCCTCTTTATAGACTCGACTTTCGGCAGGATAAACTTTCCCTTGTGACATACGAATTATAACGTGTAGGTCAGTTTTCGACAATTTGTCAAAGCCCGGAGTGTTTACTAATACAGACATTGCTTCAAATTCAAAGTCGATGCTTGGCGATGCATCTAACAATCGTTTCATATCTGATTGAATTGATGCCTCAATTCTTTCAACCTCATCGGGCTCTAATCTACCTTGCTTACGCAGCCTGTCAACCATTTCCTGCTGCTGATTTAACAATGAACGCGATGCTAGTTGGGTTTCAATGGCCTTACAAACATCGGGGTAGGTATCTTTCAAATTTCTAATAAATGTTAATCCAGTAATTCTATTTTCATTGAGTTCATCCTCAATTGAAGTTAATAGCTCAGTTTGCTTGTTGGTTTCATCGGTCATTGAAAAACCAATAATCAAACTCGAAAGCGATTTAATATTCTCCTCCTGAGCAGTGACAAAGGCTCTTGCACAATCGTAACTAATTGCTAAGCGATTAAAGAAACTTCGCTTCCAAAAAACACCAATCAGAGGCAAGCCCTGAAGTTTTGTCGTTGTTTTTGGGGTATGCCAATGCATCTCAATATACTGCCTTGGCGATATAGAAATCATACCACCAGAATCCATCAAATAATCAATCTGGTCCGAAAG
>JAEXVC010000192.1 GCA_023406715.1 Bacteroidota bacterium
ACTTGAAGGGCTTAAAAACGTAATGGTCTCCAATGGCTTTATCAACCTAAAACCACTCGATGAACTAACTGAACTGATAGATGCTTTTAATATCGACCTAAAATCGTTCTCCGATACTTTTTACAGAGAACTAACAGGTGGGCGCTTGAACCCTGTGCTAAATACACTTTCACGGATTAAAGAATCGGGCAAGCATCTAGAAATATCATTCTTGGTTATACCCACAAAGAACGATAATATTGATGATGCTTCGGCAATGTTTAACTGGATAGCCACAAATCTTGGCGAAGACACTATTCTCCACATCAACAAGTACTATCCATCTTATAAAATGCAGATTCCGCCAACCTCAACCACAACGTTGATTGAATTTTACGAGTTAGCCAAAACAAAACTTAAATTTGTTTACATTGGAAATTTACATAGCGAAGATATTGGGTGTAACACCCAATGCCCATCCTGCTCTGCAATCGTTATTAAACGCTCAGGCTATCACACTTCACTATCAGCGCTCGACAGCAAAGGATACTGCAAAATTTGTGGGTACGGGCCAATAGCTAATCTGGACTAACCAACAATTAACTCATCCAAATCGCGTTTGGGGACATGATGAACACCCTGCGAATCGCGCCAGTAAACCACGCTTCCATTGTCAGGTATTCGTTCAATTACAACCTCCTCCTTGGGGTAGCCCAATGCCAGTACAAGCACAACCTTTAAATGCTCTGGCAAGTCAAGCGTTCTGCTTAAATCTTCTTTTCGTACCGAGGCAATTATACACCCTCCCAAACCTTTCTCTGCAGCACCAAGCATAATTGTTTGAGCCATTATACCCTGATCCCACTGTGTTGATTCAGATATCCGCCGATCTTCCAGAATTACTATGTATGCAGAGGGTCTCTCCCCTTCCGCTGGCCCATCCCAATCCTTAAGATAGCCTGCCCATGCAAGACTAGGGTATATCCTTTTGTTTAATAATTCATTGTTGGATAAAAAGAATTTTAATGGTTGTAGATTTCTTCCTGTTGGACAAAGCCTTGCTAAGCCAACCAAATCAATCAACTCTTTTCTGTCAATAGGTTTATCTTGATAAAACCTTCTATAACTTCTATTTCTTTTAACAATATCAATTAACATAAGCATAAATTTTGTTCAACTATGACTATCAAAAAACCCGATGCGTTTAATTCATCGGGTTAATATTAAACTATCCTAAGCGTTCCTCAATAATCTTCCAGTCCAGAATTTCCCAGAATTTCTGAAGATAGTCAGCCCTTCGGTTTTGGTAATCCAAATAGTAAGCATGCTCCCAAACATCGCAGGTAAGCAAGGGCTTTAGCCCTTTCCTTAGGGGATTGCCAGCATTCGGCTCTTGGCTTATCTCTAAATGCCCTTGATTATTCAATGATAACCATGCCCAACCTGAACCGAAAAGAGTTAAGGCTGCCTTATTGAATTTTTCTTTAAACTCAGATAAAGTTCCGTAATCCGACTCAATTAATCGTAATAAACGACCAGTAGGTGCAGATTTGGGAATAGGAGAAAATGATTCAAAATAAAAAGTATGATTCCAAACCTGAGCACCATTGTTGAATATTCCTCCATCGGACTCTTTAATGATTGTTTCGAGGGTTGCATTCTCGAAAGGTGTCCCAACTATCAGGTTATTTAAGTTATTAACGTATGCCTGATGATGTTTTCCATAGTGAAAATCAAATGTTTGCGATGAAATAACATTCTTCAAGTCATCAGTAGCGTAGGGTAACTTTGGTAATTCGTGTGTCATATTTACTATGTTTTGGTTTATTTTTTTTAGGATAATCTAACTCCCATCACTAGAATATCGTCAGTTTGGTTTTCCGTTTCACCCTTCCACTTTTCCAAGGAAGTCCAGATAACCTGTTTTTGCTGGTTAAGCGGTAATCCCTTTACTGAATTTAGCAATGATCTGAATGCAGTATGACCAAATTTCTTGCTCATCTCGCCACCAAACTGATCCATAAATCCATCGGAGAATAAGTATATTGTATCACCCTGATTAAGTTTAAATTTAATTTCATTGAACGGCTCCATTTTCTCAAAGTACGATACAGGCATTCTGTCGGGTTTCAGTTCAATTAAACCATCAAAGTGAGTAACAATTCTCTCGTGGGGTTCAAAGGTTGAATTTGTACTAATAATGATTGGAATATTGGCCCCAGCATAGGTTAAAACTTGGGTGTTTTTATCGTAAGTACATAATGCGATATCCATTCCATCGTGACTATCGTCTTCGCCACCCCTTTGTCCGAGCGCATTAATAATATTCTGCCGTAATGCACCTAAAATTGTTGCAGGTGTGCGAACCGATTCCCGCGTAATCATGTCGTTAATCATAGATATCCCAAGCATACTCATAAAACCACCAGGGACACCATGACCAGTAGAATCGGCTGCAGCAAAACCTATTTGCTGTCCACAATTACCAACCCAGTAAAAATCGCCTCCTACAGACTCCTTGGGCTGATAAATAATAAAATAATCCACAAAGTACTGCTGAAGCTGTAAAGAGGTAGGTAAAATTGCTTGCTGGATTTTTTTTGCATAGTCTATTGATTCACCTAAATCGGTAAGCATGTTGATAATCCTATCGCGCTGGTAAATCACCAAATTCTTTTGGATTTCCAATTCATCACGCTGCTCTATTAACTCTTGTTTTTGCCTCTCAACTTCAAGCTGCTGATGCCCAAGTTCATTATTAACTCTTTGTTTATTTCGTAGAGTGTATAAAAATAACCCTAATACCGCTAATGTTAACCCAAAGGCTCCCATAAAAAAGTATGCCAATCGTGTTTTACTTCTCCGCTCCTTCTCTACCACCATAAGTTCAGAGTCCTTCAAAACGGAGTGCTTTTGCATAAGCGCATCGTACTCTGATTTAAGCTGTATGGTTAACATCTTTTTTAGGTTACTTTGCCCCATAATACTATCATGCACGGCAACATATTGCCTGTAATAGTAAAGGCTTTTCTGACAATCGCCCAGCTGAAAGTGAAAATCGTACAAATTCTTATATATCTGGTCCTTAATATCAAGCATCTGAGAACTCAACGCAATCTTCTCCGCATCGCTCATTAACTCAAACGCTTTATTTCTTTGTCCAATTTCAAAGTAGGTAATGGCTAACTGCACTAAAGACTCAACTTGTCCACGAGACTCATTAATATCCTTGTAACTATAATATGCACTATTTAAAAATTCTAAAGACTTATCGTATAGTTTAACTTTCCGGTACACTTCGCCTTTGAACCTGTTTACATTTGCAAAGCCCCCTCTATCTTTAATCTGTTCTTTAATTATTCCTGCTTGGTCAAAGTAAAGCAAAGCGCTATCGAGTTTATTTTGTATTAAAAAAACCGAGCCAATGTTCATTAAGGAATTAGAAATACCCCGTCTATCATTTAACTGAATTTTAATTGCCCACGATTTTTTTAAATTTCCGATGGCCTTGTCGTATTCCTTAATATCTCTAAATACTAGCCCAATATTATTATACTGATATGAAATACCCTGTAAATCATTCACTTCAATCCGGAGAGGTAATGCTTTAAGGAAAAAATCCAGCGCATTGCTATAGTCCCCTTGATACCAAAACAACACACCAATACTGTTTAATACCGAAGCAATACCCGATTTATCATTCATCCCTTCTCGAATATTTAATGCTTTAATATAGTATTCCATTGCTTCGGAATATTTTCCTAGCTGAGATAATGTAAGCCCTACACCAAAAATGGATTCTGCAACTCCCGAAGTATCTTTAATTATCTCGGCTAAGGAAATCGCTTGCTGATAAAACGCAATGGAACTATCGTTACTATCTGTTCTTCGGTAATAGTTTCCGAGTTGACAATAAGCTTGTATCTCAGCACTTTTATCGGAAATCCGCTTAAAACCAGATAGCGATTCATTAAGGTAATAAACCGCAGAATCCATTGCGGAGGTTTCATAGTAAGTTCGTCCAAGATAAAAATTGCCCCAAGCAACTCCTTTTTCATAATTTGTTTTTAAAGACCACCCTATAACATCTCTCGATAACTTTTGAGCAGCATTGAATTCTCTAGAGTCAATTAGTGTTTTTATTGCAGCAATATTACCATTAATCTTGCTTGTATCCGAAGAACCATAAATAAATTGTGAATTAGCTACTGTAAGGAAGCAAGCAAGAAAAAAGAATTTATGTGGGAAAAAAAATCGACTCATTTATTGTGATTCTTAAATTAAAAAACCGCACACAACTATTGCGTCAAAAAAAGTAAAAATAATTTACAATTTAATCAAAATTTAAGGTATGTGTAAAGATTCCCATAGAAATTATCAAAAAATAATTTTTACACCTGAACATATTTTCGTTAATAAAAAAACGGTCGGAACTTAGTGTCCGACCGCAAACCAAAACATAAACCAAACCAAACTAAACAAATATATTTAACTATAATTTCAATTCAAACCTGGTTTCCACTGTTTTCCAGTCTATAACATTCCAGAAGTTCTGAATATACTCTGGTCTTCTATTTTGATACTTTAAGTAGTATGCGTGCTCCCAAACATCTATACATAACAATGGAAAACCTTTTACCTCGGAAACATCCATTAAAGGATTATCCTGATTAGGAGTAGAAAACACTTTAAGTTCACCATTATCAATAACCAACCATGCCCAGCCAGAGCCAAAACGTGTTGTTGCTGTAGCCGAAAACTTCTCCTTAAATTCTCCGAAAGAACCAAAAGTTTTTTGTATTTGTTTCAGAAGCTCTCCTGAAGGTTCTCCTCCTCCATTGGGTGACATAAGTTCCCAAAATAAGTTGTGATTGTAGTAGCCACCTCCATTGTTCCTGACCGCAGGAGAGTGCTTTGAAATATCTTTAAGAATCTCCTCAATAGGTAAACTTGCAATAGAGGTATTGTCTATTGCTGCATTAAGATTATTTGTATAAGCGCCATGATGCTTGGTGTGATGAATTTCCATTGTAAGAGCATCGATATAAGGCTCTAAAGCCTTATAGTCATATTTTAATGTAGGTAATTGAAAAGACATAACTCAAATTTTTAAATTATTATTTATAATCATTACAAATAAATAACTCCCCAGAACAAAAATTGTTCATTTTAATACAAAAAAAATGCAAGCCAGTGGCTTGCATTTTTTTATACTTAAATCTATTTACTTACTATCGTCTGTATTTCCGTTTGTATACTTTACAACTTCTTTTTTGTAGGTATACACCTCTATGCCCATAAAAAAGTACCTAACAATCCAAAACTCCACGTACCATTTTTCATCTAAAGAATGAATTCTATCTATTATTTGACGAGTTCTTCCAAAAAAAGGCTTTTTAATATTCTCCATCTGATAGTTATAAAGTCCACTATATCCTTCGTTATTTATCATAAAATTAACATTTAGTTAATAATATAAACTATCTCTAAGATGTTTTTTTAAAGTAAACTATTTATTATGGAATTTGTTTCTTGAATATCAGAGTTTTAACCTACAAAAAAATTACTTACATCAAAATCATGGCTTAACCTATCGGATGATTTAAGTAATTCAACAACTGCTAATTTGCCATTCTCACCTAAATCTAGGGAATATTTATTTACATACAAATCAATATGTTTTTGCATAATATCCCTATCCATTTCCTGCGCATATTGAGTAACATAACTCATTATCTCCTTTGGATTATTAAAGGCATATTCAATACTCTCTTTCACTAATTGATTCATTGTATATTTTAATTCATCAGAAAAATCCCTTCGAACAAGGATTCCGCCGAGCGGTGTAGGTAAGCCAGTTTTTGTCTCCCAAAAATCTCCCAAATCCGCAATCTTAAGCAAGCCTTTTTGTTCGTAGGTAAAACGTGATTCATGAATAATAACACCAACATCGGCAGCGTTACTTAGAACCACATCCATAATATCCGAGAAAAGATAAAATTTTTTATCGGCAACATTCGGATAGGCTAAGTTAAAAAGTAGATGTGCCGTGGTATGATCGCCAGGTAAAGCAATTCGAGCAAAAGGAATCTCATCGGAATAAATTTTCCTTTTACTTACCACTAATGGTCCAACACCGTTACCCAATGCACTTCCTGAGGTAAGCAGTTGATAATTATTTGCAACAAATGGAACTGCACCATAGCTCAACTTTGAGATATCAGGAATTCCTTGCTCTGCACTTTTATTAAGTTCATCTATATCAGTCAAATGAACATCAAACTGTAATCCTCTTGTATCAATTTTACCCAAAACCAACGCCCCGAACATAAATGTGTCGTTAGGACAGGTAGAAAAATTTAATTTGAGTCGCATCATTCAAAATTTTCAAATTATTTCGATTCTACTGGATATAAATTTAATTACCTCAGCATTCAAATTATCAAGCGCCTCTTTTATTCGCCACTTGCTTTTATCCCTTAACTCAACAAAATTTGAAATAGCCCTAAGGCAAATAAAAGGTTTGTTTAAAAGTAAACAAACATAAAACACCGCAGCACTCTCCATTGTTTCAATATCGGGGTTCCAAAGTTGTTTTATCTTAACAATACTTTGCTCAGAGCCACTGGCAGTCCCAAGTGTAATACCTCTAACTTTAAATAAGTATTCGGAAATATTGATTTTTTTGAGCCAAGGGTTTGATAAACTATTAACATTGGAAGATGCATTAGCAAAACCTGCTTCACTTAAAGAAATAAAAAGACCATTGTTGTCGATACCATAGTCGCCAAAGCAATCCCAATCCACAGTAACAACTTGACCAATGTTGATATTTGAACTGTAACTTCCAGCAATGCCAACATTTATAATGAAATCATAATCCTCAACAAAACGAGCCAAATAAAATGCTGTAGGAACGGCGCCTACACCTGTAATTAAAACATCTACCGAATTTTCTGACACATCAAACAGCCTATGAGGCACACCTATTTTCGCAGATTCTTTCAATAATCCTTTGACCTCTAACTCCGTAGCCGCAACAAGTAGTATTTTCAAGTTTAATCTCTTTTAACGGATTTCATAGGTACGAAAGATATAGTTTTTTTTATCTTTAACCGAAATTTTATGCGTACATTATACTAAAATTACAGGAAAATGCCCATTGCTTACATTACACGCAGGGAGCGATTTAGTGCTGCTCACAGATTGTACCGAGAAGAGTTTACCGAACAAGAAAACATTGAAAATTTCGGACACTGTTCGCATAAAAACTGGCACGGGCACAACTTTGAACTATACGTCACAATTAAAGGTGAAATTAATCCTAATTTAGGTTTTGTGGCCAACCTAAAGGCTGTTAGCAAAATTATTAAGGAACATATTATTGATAAGCTAGACCATAAGAACATTAACATTGATGTAGATTTTATGAGTGGAAAACTTGCATCAACTGAGAATCTTGCCGTGGCAATATGGGATGAACTTGAGTCCCCAATTCAGAAACTTGGAGCAGATTTACATTGTATAAAAATTCAGGAAACTGAAAATAATTTTGTAGAGTACTTTGGAGATAAGTAATTAAAATATAATTCAATGGAAATAATTAATAGCGGAGCAGGAATAAACGAAAACGAAGGCTACTCCAGAATTGACAAATGGAATCCTGAAACTACAGCAAAACTGGCAGAACACTATAAGGCAATTCTTGAGATTTTAGGTGAAGATGTCAACCGTGAAGGTTTACAGCGGACACCTTTAAGAGTTTCCAAGGCAATACAATTTCTTACGCATGGCTATAACCTTGACCCTTTTGAGATAGTTCGCTCCACAAAGTTCAAGGAGGATTATCCACAAATGGTTATTGTTAAGGATATTGAACTTTACTCGATGTGTGAGCACCACATGATTCCGTTTTACGGAAAAGCTCATGTCGCCTACATTCCCAACGGATATATTACTGGATTAAGCAAAATAGCCAGAGTAGTTGAAGCGTATGCACGAAGGCTTCAGGTTCAGGAACGCTTAACCATGCAAATTCGTGATTGCATTCAAGAAACACTAAACCCAATGGGTGTTGCTGTGGTAATTGAGGCAGCCCATATGTGTATGCAAATGCGTGGAGTTCAAAAACAAAACTCAGTTACAACCACTTCTGCTTTTACGGGAGCATTCCTTTCCGACATTAAAACCCGCGAAGAGTTTATACATCTCATAGGAATTAGATTACACTAAAAAAGCCGGCTTTCGCCGGCTTTTTTTAGTGCTTAACCAGTTTTTTCACAAACTGTCCATTTTTAGTAAAACCTTTAACTAAGTAAACGCCACTATTGTATCCTTGCAAAGGTAAAGAGTACTGTTCCTGCCCAGGAGTGTATTCATCTATAATCCTCCCTGTAATATCAAATATTGCAATCCTATCAATCCTTTCGGTACACTGAACTATCACGTTATCCGTCGCAGGATTTGGAAATAGGTCTACATTCTTGCTAATATCAATTGGCTTAATGCTTAGCACTGTTTGAAGATCAGAATAAACCGCAGTTTGATATATTGCATTTGTACTAGTATTTTGAACAAAAAGCACAAGTTTAGCATCAATAACCTCTGCTGAATTATCAAAACTAATGCTTATTTCCTGATTTCGGGTTTGACCTGATAGCCAATTTGCGGTGGACAAAGGAACACCGCTAGGACTAGGATAAAATTTACGAAGCACATTGTAAAAATACTCACCTCCTAGAGTAACAATACTATCCTTAACCAATGCACAGTAAAGTACAAGATTCTCGCCATTGATATCCCTATTGGCTGTTAAATCAACACGAATATTTCCGACATTCCCTGTAATTTGGGTGATAGTTAAAATTGGGTCAACAAGGGTTTTCTCATCCACTAATCTTTTGTATTCTTTTACAGCATTGGTGGTTGAGATACTTGAAGGATTTTTTCCATTGGAGTAAACATAAGGTGCATTTGCTGCTCCATAGTAAAATCCGCGCGACATTGTTCCTGCAGAATAGTAACTGTAAAAAGGATCGTCAACGGGGTTAGAAGTATGGTAATGGATAGAAACAATATCGTTTAGTTTCTCCTTCTCAAAATCTTTCAAGAATAGATTTACAGCATCGAACTGTCCATCAACATTGGTAAACACTTCGTTTAATACCATCTGCTGCCTTTCACCAATCCAGAAATCGTCGAACGCAAATCCGTTAAACGGTGTAATGTTAATTGCGTCGTTGGCATATACAATTCTAAACCTTACGTTGGACAAATCTTTAATCATATCCAGATTATGGCGAGCCGATTTCCATCCTTCCTGAGGGTTAGATCCGCTCCACCCTGCAGATTGTCCTAAAGGCTTACTACTAACATTAACCGGATCATACCAATTAATTCCCTCATTCTCAGCGCCCAAAATTGCACTGTTCAACCAAGTCTTTCCGCCATCAGTAGAGTACTGAAGAACTGCTCCATCACGACCTTTCTCAGGTGCCGACCAAATATTCAATTTAACCATTGGCTTTTCAAGTCCTCGTAAGTCAAAGCATGGGCTAAGCACTTGCGAAGATTCTTTAATTTGATTTGCAAGTCCAGTATTGGTGTACCAAGAGTTTGTACCAGAAGCCGCTGAGTTAAAGTATGTGCCAGAGGGTGTTCCAAAAGTCCAACTAGAATAGTCAGAATCTGTAAGACCCTTTGCAATCCAATCCTGAGTTGCACCATCAAAATTATCGAAGTAAACCTTGTTGCTACTAAAATCAACAAATTTCTGAATAGAAATTTCCTTAGTTATTGAATCCTTGCAACCTTCAACAGTTTCAATTAACAGTTCAATAGCATAAGTACCTATTCCAGCAAACTTGTACTTAAAGTTGCGTTTGTCGGATAATATGTCTCCTTGATCATTTTTCCAGAGCGATGAAACGACAGCTCCCCCGGAAGAGTTATCTGAGAACTGTATAGAATCACCGGTAAAACACTCTCTATCCCATTTAAAATCTGCACTAGCGGTATAGCCAATAGTTAAAGGAGCTGATGCTTGAGTTTTACACTTGCCAGACTCTGTAGTAGCAGTAAGAACAACCGTTTTTAAACCTGCAGTTTTGAAAGCGTAAACAGGACTCTTCAGTATACTTGAATCATCCTCAAACGTCCATTTCCATTTCACAACATCTCCAACGGGCTCATTACTGTTATTTACAAACTGAACGCCTTGATTTATATTCGGGCAAGTACCAATAACTTCAAAAGCAGCGATCGACACGGGGTTTATTTGAACGTTTTTACTTATCTCCTTGTAACACCCCTTCTCTGAAATAAATTTATAGTTTATACTATAGTTTCCGGGGGTTTCTAGCTTTGGAGATAATGTTGCATATATAGGGTTAGGTTGGAATGCACCCGAAGTACCCGTATAGGAATACTCATTTGTTCCGTTCATCACCCTATGCTGACCAATAATTATTATTGGATCATCGTGATTGCAATATTGCGGATCAATCTCAAAATCAACATTCCCTATGGAATCAATAAATACTGCCTTTGCAATCACATAAGGAGTACTATTAATTTTATAACTATACCAAACGGTATCTATACCTTCACCCACTGCGGCTAGGCTATACTGAGCAGTATGATCATCGAGCTGAGTTAGGGCATTCTTTTTACTAGAAAACACAAAATCGCTGCCTATTCCAGGATCACAAGTAATGTTAAAGGTAATCTCGTCGAAACAGTAAACAGCATTCAAGTTATTGATTGGAGCATTGGCCTTATATATCTTGGTTTGCAATGTAGTATCTCCCACACAACCTGTTGTATCCATATACGAGTAAACGATGTCAATATCTTGACCTATATGGGCCTGGTTAATTAAAGATGGTTTAAGAGTTTTATTCAACTCTATAACTTCGCCATAAAAATTTCCACCAGAAGGAACTCCAGTTAGCATAATTGGAGTTTCATCGTAATTATAATTATCCCTTAGAGTAAATGAAACCGAAGGCACTGTATTTACCTGTGTTTCTTTTGTTTTTGTTGGCGATACACACCCCTCTTTAGTTTCAAAATAGTATGAAATATTAAATTTCACCTTTTTAGGTGCAGCTGCAGGAGTCAATGTTGCCAAGCTGGAATTTTCAGCAGAGTAGAAACCTGAAATTGGTCCCGAAAAATGTCCTTTAACTGCTTCAGGATAATTATTCTCAGCAATTAATAGTACCTCATCATCGTTGCTGCAATAGGCAGACTTTAGAACATTAAAGTCTACAGGGTTAGATATACGAACAATATCAAAATTATCTGTTATAGTGAAAGTTTTGCCATTCTCCGTGTAAATATAAGTTACAACATGATTTCCGGTTGAGATTAACTTTGGATCAATCTGGTAACTATGTCCACCAAGGCTTGTCCACTCTACTCCAGGTGTAGTGCCTGAAATATCAAAACTCTCCCAAGTAACAACTCCTAGTCCTTCAACACTAACAATAGAAGTAGGTGTGGTTGGCGATGCACAGTAAAAACTAGCTAAATCTTTAAAATAAACAGAATCATTTCTTACAATAACATCATAAGCAACAGTATCCTTACATCCAGCCCCATTGGTATAGGAATACTTTAAATTACAGGTTACAGCACCTCCTGAAACATCAATAAGCGAAGGGTAAAAATACCCATCGGTACCAACACCAGGCCCCCAGAAAGTTCCACCTATAGGATTAACATACTTAGAAAGTTCATCTTTCCCTTCAGTAGCATTATAAGGCGATGCAGAAACATTGAATGTTGGGGTAGTTACTGGGTTTATTGTGATTGCGGCATTTTCCAATGCAGCATATGTGGTGTTACCAGTTTGGTCAGTTAAACTATCCAAGGTATATGTTCCGCTCACAACATTTATAACATAAGTATCGGCATTGTGGTTGGTAACATTATGATTTGATGTTCCATCGTTATATGTAAATGTATAGGGCTTAATACCTGTAAAAGTAAATGTGATTGGAACTTTTTGCCAAGGATAATCACACTTAGAGGTTGAACCAGTTATACGAACGGTAGGCTTTGTATTGATTGATAAAGTTCCACTCGACATTGTCGCACTCGAAGTACTTGTAGTATTGCCAGCATTATCCTTTAATGTGATGCTTACTGGCAAACTTGAAACCGCATTTCTGTTAAAACTTGAGGCTCCAACTGTATAGAACGCCTTATATGTTTTATCGCCCATATTTACAAAAATGGCCGACTCCCCGTTTACAGTTACGGCACCATCAGTAAGGTAACTATTTGCATCGGCAGTAATGGTTACAGGAATAACACTGCCAATACCGTAACTACCTGCAGCAA